>CAMGEN010000058.1:0-10957 GCA_946055075.1 uncultured Verrucomicrobiota bacterium
ATGGAAAAGTCTACGACGAAAAAGAAGGGGAAACTGGGATAAATTACCCCAGAAATAGTGGGATAAGGGTGTAAGACGAGGGTGGGTTGACGCTGTCTTACAAGTTGTGATAGAATGTAAGACAAAAGAGGACCTCAGGTATGGAATCGGTGTTGGTGAACTTTCGGATGCCGAAGAAGCGGTTTTTGCAGATCCGTGAAATAGCTTCGCGGAATATGGTTTCGGTTTCGGAGTATATCCGCAATTGCGTCGAGCGGGAGTTGGGTCTGAACGCCGTCGCTGAGCGCGAGGCGGCCGTATGGCGGTCAGAGCTGCAGCAGGATGTTCGGGATCTTATCGGGATCGCGGAAGGCGCAGAGGTTGACGATCGCGCCGAAAGGGATGCTTATCACGACTATCTCGCGGAGAAATATTCGTGAAGGTGTTCGTTGATCTGGATATTCTGCTGGACGTAGTTCTTGACCGTTCCGAGTTCGTCAAGGAGTCCGCGCAGTCGCTCGGCCGCATCGTCTCCGTGCGTTCCTGCAGAGGTTATGTCGCGCAGCACGCGGTCACAACGCTTTTCTACATCGTGAGGAAGCAGTGCGGAATCGAAGGCGCGCGAACGGTGGTTCGAAAGGTGCTGAAGCTGTTGATGGTGCTCCCGGCAACGCAGAAGACGCTGATTGACGCTACTGATTCGAAATATGCCGCTTATGAGGATGCGGTTTCGTTTCTGTCCGCCGATGCAGCCGGATGTGATGTGATTATAACGCGTAATCCGAAGGACTATTCGAAGAGTCCGGTTCCCGCGATGACGCCGGCGGAGTTTCTGTCGCTGACTCGATGATTCGCGGCGGGACTTGGGACGAGGTTTCTGCCGGCTACGAGGGTCGTGCGAGATGCGTGAAAATCTTTAATATGATGGACAAAACGTGCATGTTTTTCATGCACGCGCGCGAGAAATTTTGATATAATAGCGATCAAATGTCGGATAATGTCCAGGTCGTCGCTTTTGAAGGTGGCGAGCTCAGTTTGTTATCGGAGGACTGCGAATCTTCCGAAGCTGTGCTCGCTCTTCCGTTGAGTCGGCTTATTGTCAAGATGATCCGCGTGCCAGAGGAAGGGCGCGCGGATCCCGCTGCTTTTGCCGCGCCGATGTTGCAGGCGATGAGTCCATATCCGGATGAAACGCTTACGGTGAGCTATGAGACGGTTCGTGAGACTGAAAAGGGGCTGATCATTCTCGCTGCGGCGCTTCCCGAGAGTGCGACGGACGATATTGCGGAGGCATTGGATGCGCGCAAGATTAACGTGACCCGCGTCGATGCGTTGATTCTTGGCGAGCTCCGTCGGCTTTGGGATGGTATCAATACCATCGACGGTAAGCGTCGGCTTATCAAGGTGAAGTCCGTTGACTGTACGACGCTGATAGTTCTCGACGGTGATGCTCCGGCTTCGATACGAGCCGTTTCCGATGGTGCGTCGATGAAGCGCGAGGAAATGCTTTCTCTGCTTGAGGCCGAGGATTTTGACGGCCCCATGGAGCTTGTGGAGACGCTTGAATTCAGGTCCGATTCCGTCAAGGCGATGGAAGGTGTCGCCGAACGTTCGTTGGAGGAAGGTTCGCTCAACGCGTTGCCGTTGAGTTGGCGAGAGGTGCTGGACGAGACGCGCTTCAAGTCGAAGCTTTTCAGACGATTTTCGATTGCCGGCGGCATCTGGGTGTTTGTCATGGCGGTTCTGTTCGGGGTTCCTGTCGTGTTCGGTTTTCTGACCGACCATCAGAAGTCGCTTTGCCGCGAGCATTCCCGTCAGTTCAATGAAGTCTCCACGATCAAGGAGAAGGTCGAGATCATCAAGAAATATTCGAATCACGATCGCGGCGCGCTTGAGATCATGAAGGCGATCAGCGACCGCCTGCCGCAGGGAATCGATCTTGACAGTTGGTCTTTCAAGCGTGATGACGGGCTCAAGATCTCTGGTGTCGGTGACGAGGACGTTCTGGTCTATAAGTTCAAGGACGCGCTGGAGGCGATCACCTTCGGCGAAGACGGAGAGAAGTTGTTCAAGAAGATTGACATGGGTAACTTGAGCGCGTCTCGTGGGCGTCAGAAATTCACCATTGAGCTCGGCTATGCTGCGGAGGAGGAGGAATGAGCACGATGGGGCTGAAGGAGAAGGCGGTGCTCGCGTCGCTCGGCATGTTCCTGTTGTACGGGCTGGCGGTGGTGATCTGGTTTCTCAAGATGGATATCACCAGTAGGCAGGGCGATTGGAATCGCGCGCAGCGTCGTTATCGCGAGGCGTGTGCGAAGTATCGTTCCGAATGCCGTCTGATCTCCGAGAAGCGTGACTGGATCGATGCCTATGACCGGGAGAAGGCGTCGATGCCGACTTTCAGACGTGATCTTGCGACTGATACGACTTGGCTCGAGAAGGTGGGTGAAGTCGCGAAGAAGCATAAGATCGACATCTCTAGTCGTAAGGCCGGCAAGGAGATTGCCGCTGACGACGTGTTGGAGCAGAAGATCGACTGTAACTGGGAGGGTTCGCTGGAGTCGCTCGTGAAGTTCATGCATGAGCTTGAGAATTCCGAGGGAGGGATGTTCGATTTTCATTCGATTTCGTTCAAACCGAGTTCCAAGAAGGGCTATCTCAAGGGGTCGTTCACCGTCACTTGCGCGTATATGCGAGAGTGAAAGAGTAAAGGTGAAAAGGTTGAAAAGCGTGGAGAGAAGTTTATGAATAAGACGATGTTGATGATCATCACGGCAATGCTGGCTACCACGGCTTTTACGCAGGGGACGCCTACGGCGCCGGAGAGTTCGGATGGCGAGAAGCAGGCTATGAAGGAGGCCCCCGCGCTTAATTGGGAGCAGGCTCCGGTCGACATGGTGTTGCAGGCCTACGGGGATCAGATCGGTAGGACCGTTCTCAAGGATCCAGGTACGCCTAACGCGTCGATTACGCTCAAGTCCCGTGAGGGGCAGAAGCTTTCGCAGGAGGAGTATCTTGAGGCGATTGAGGTCGTGCTTGAGATGAATGGCGTCCATATCGAGCCTTACGGCGAGAAGTTCATTCGCGCGGTCCCTCGCGCCAAGGCCCGCAAGATTGTCGGTATGGCGGTTTACATGAGCATGGAGGATGCCAGGAATGCCAATCCGAAGGACGGGACGGTTGTCTCGGTCCGACTAAAATTTGAGAATATCGGCACAGAAGAGGCTCAGAAGGCGTTGGAGGGTTTTAAGAGCGACTCCGGTCTTCTGCAGGTGTTCGAGCGCACTAATTCGATCCTCGTCACCGACACCTGGGAGAATATCAAGCGGATGGATGAGATCATTCGTTCGATCGACAAGGGCATAGATGTGAAGGAAAAGGTGTTCTACAAGCAGATTAAGTATGCTAATGTTAACGACATCAAGGCCGTGCTTGAGGCGATCGTGCAGGAGAGCCAGAAGGAGCTGGAGAAGAACAAGGTCTCCACCGCAGCACGGAATCATTCGCAGTCGACTTCCAGAATGTCGCCGGTGAACACGCCGACCAGTCGTCTGCTTCTTAACCGTAATCAGCCGCCGCCGCAGCCGACGGTCAACGAGTCACAGATCACGAGTTTGTCCGACGCCGAGCGTGGAATGATCCGCGGCAAAGTGCTGATCATTGCCGACGAGCGGTCTAATAAGCTGATTATTGTCACCGAACCGGATAATATGAAGTCTTTTGAAGCGGTGATTGAAGAACTTGATATCGAGACAACGCCGGATACGGTTGTTAAGGTGTATCGGCTCAAATATGCCGATGCCGAGGAGGTCTCCGACATGATCAACGACCTTATCGGCAACGCTCCGTCTTCGAAGTCGTCGTCCAAGGGCAGCCAGAACGCGACGAGTTCCAAGAAGCAGTCCGGTAAGGCAGGGCAGGCTGCCGCGAAGAAATCCGCCAATCAGCGGTCCGGCGATGCGAAGGCCGGGGAGCTTTCGAAGGATAACACCACCGTCCTTGCCGACAAGCGCATTAACGGGCTCGTGGTGATGACCGAAAAGGATCTGGTGAAGACGATTGAGACAATCATCGAGTCGATGGACGTCAAGCTCTCTCAGGTTCTTATTGAGACGGTTATCGTCGAGGTCGGTCTGGACGATACCATTAAGACTGGCGTAGATTGGATTTCTGGGCTCAAGAGCGCCAATCAAGCCATGACTGGTGGTGGCGGTATGAATCCCACTCCGAGAGTCGATTCTGAGCTTGCGACGGATGCAATCGCGATGGTTCCTGGAGGGCAGGGGATCGGCTATTTCGCGCATCTCAAGGATTTGGACCTCAGTGCCGTCATCCAGGCGTCCAAGAGCGATACGCATTCGAAATATATTGCTTCACCGGTGATTATGACTGTTGATAACAAGGTGGCAACGATTGACGCTACCACTAAGCAGCAGTTCATCACCGGATGGCAGGCGGTTTCGTCTTCGTATGCTGGCAGTGGGTTGCCATCACCGACGTATTCGTCGACGGACATCGGGCTTAAGGTCAAGGTTACTCCGAAAATCAATCCCAACGGTACTGTCATGCTGGAGGTCGAGGAGGAGTAC
Organism: uncultured Verrucomicrobiota bacterium; assembly: GCA_946055075.1. Lineage (GTDB taxonomy): Bacteria > Verrucomicrobiota > Kiritimatiellia > RFP12 > UBA1067 > UBA1067. Next base: position 4,569 of record CAMGEN010000058.1, read on the forward strand.
ACTCAGGTCGCCGGCAAGCAGGAAATGCTCGTGCCTAACACTACTTCTGGCTCGGGATCGTCCTATTCGGCTCAGCAGGTTGACATCCCGACCACTCGCAAGATGACGTCTGACGTGTTGTTGGAGAACATGCAGACGATTGTGTTCGGCGGGTTAATCGAGTCTAAGGAGGGCGAGACCAGCGGCGGCATTCCGATCCTCAAGGATATCCCGTGGATTGGGAAGTGGCTTTTCGGTAAGGTTGAAATTACCGAAAAACGCACCGAGCTGCTGGTGTTCATGACACCGTATGTGATGGATGACGGGAATGCCGCCCAGGCAGAGGCGGCTCGCCGTAAGATGTCGCTTTCCGATCCTCATCCGTGGGATGATCACGGCTGGTCTGGGTCCAAGCTTGCCGATCCGGTTTCCGCGAAAGAGCAGCTTCGCAAGCAGCGCGCGGAGTGGAAGAAGCTAGACGAAGAGCATGCGGCCGAGGTTGAAATCGAGAAAGCCCAGGAAGAGCGCATTCAGATGTTGATTGAGCGCGCTCGCGAAGAGGCCGAGGAGGCCGCGAAGCGTAAACAGGAGCGTGGTGAATGACGATGTCGCTTTTTTCGCTGGTGGTGACGCTTGTTTGGGCGGTGGCCTTTGGGTTGCTCGCGTGGTATGTGTCGTCCGTTGCCGGAGAGGTGACCTATGTTACTTTGGCTGACGGGCGGCGACAGGAAAGGTCGTTGCCGGCCACCTTTAAGATCCTGCTACCATTCGTCGGCAATCTTGACCGCGTCATCACCCGTCCCGTGTTCGCTTCACAGATAGAGGTTGCGGACTCGATGTTGGTGTCGGCTGGATTTGAAGGGGTGCTGACCGGACGTGAATTTGTGGCCATCAAGCTGCTTTCTCCGGTTGTGCTCGGGCTCGCGTGGACGGTTTTCGTGGGGCTCATGATGTCCGTCATCTACGGCTCTCCATTCGAGAGTGGTTTTGTGCCGTTGTCGATGCTCGGTTTTGCGATTTTCTATCTGCAGCCGATGATGTGGCTTAGGGGCGCGGTCAAGAAGCGTCACCTTTCGATCATGAAGGCGTTGCCGTTCGTGCTGGATCTGCTGACGCTGTCCGTCGAAGCCGGCATGGATTTCATTTCCGCGTTGCAACGTAACTGCAAGGGTCGCAAGATGGACGCGCTGAACGAGGAGCTACTCCGGATGACCAAGGAGATCCAGATCGGGGCCTCGCGCAAGGAGGCGCTTAAGAGCATGGCCGAGCGTGTCAAACAGCCCGACCTGAAGTCTGTCGCCTTCGCGCTTATTCAGGCTGATGAGCTCGGCGTCTCGATCGGATCGATCCTCCGCATCCAGTCGGAAGAGTTGCGTTCCCGTCGTTTCGACCGGGCGGAAAAACTTGCGGCGCAGGCGCCGACCAAGATGCTTGGTCCGTTGATGCTCTGCATTTTCCCGGCAGTCTTCATCATTCTTCTCGGACCCGTGCTCAATAACGCGCTGAAGGGTTCGCTGTTCTGATTTATGAAAAGACCTGAACTACTTATCGAAAACGGCGACCTCGCTGGCAAGCGCTTCTGCGTTACCGAGAAGGGGCTTCGCCTCGGCCGGTCTTCGTCTAATGATGTACATATCCCGGACGAAGAACTTTCTCGTAACCACTGTTTCTTTGAGTGTTACGGTGATGACGGCATTCGGGTGACGGACCTCGCCAGCGCTAACGGTACTGCGGTTAACGGCACGATGATCGGCGGTGATGCTGTGGATCTGCATCCTGGTGATATCATCGAGGTTGGTGGGGTGGTTATCCGTGTCGTAGGAGAAGGCGTGCCGGCGAAGTCCGCGGCTGACGGTCATGTTGATCTCGGGTTCGGTGGGAAGACTGGTTCCGCTGGTGTCGCGGCTCCCGCCGAGGTGGCGAAGAAGCGTTCTCCGATAGCCAATATCCTCTGGGTGGTGGTGGCGCTGGTGTTCGCTGGCGGTATCGTTGTCGTTCTTAACGACATGGATCGGTCGGCTCCGGAAACCCATGACATCCCGGAAACGGAGAAGAAGGAGGAGCTTCGCGAGCTTTATTATGAGAAAGTCGACGCCGACAGCGAGAAGATCTTTCGTTATTCGATGTCACTGGTGAACGGTAATACGCTCACCGCCACGGTCGACGACATTCCTGCAGAGAATCGTCATATCAATAAGAGTATTTACCTCAGTGATGTTGCGAAGTCGCGACTTGAGGAGATTCTCTCCGATGCTGATTTTCGTAAGCTTGACCGTGAATACGCCGGGCCCGAATCTGATCCGCCGACGCTGAAGAGCCGCACGCTCAAGGTGGTTTGGTCTCGTCACGGCAAGCGTGTCACTTGCGTTAACACCGTTGAACCTGATGTCTTTGTTCGCATCCGAGAGAAGTTGGAGGCGTTCTCTAAGAACGAGCTAGGAATCTGGGCGATGGGGCATAGCAGAGCTCAGCTGATTACGCTCGCCGAAGAGGCGGCAGAGACCGCGGAGATGAAATGGGAGGATCGAGAAGTTGAATATGGCAATTGTTTCGCTGCGGTTCATGCATGGAAGGAAGCGATCTTCTATCTTGAGACGGTGAATCCCAAGCCGAAGAAGTTCGAGGAATATCAGAAGAAGATGAAGATCGCAGTGGAGGATCTTGACCAGCGTTACCGTGATCACCGCTTTGCCGCCGACCGCGCGATCAATATTGCGGACTGGCTTAAGGCGAAGGAGGAGCTCCAGATCCTCATTGCGCTGGTTCCTGACCGGGACGATGATCGTTATCGCGAGGCCTCCGCCAAGCTGGTGGATGTCGAGAAGCGTATGGGTGGAGGAAGGTAGTCGTGGGTCGCAGTGGTAATGGTAGAGTGAAGGGGGAAGTCATGCATAAGATCTTGATGATTCTGACAATCATGGTCATGACGTTCGCGGCGATTGCCGAAGTGAGCGCGCCAACCAGGATTGATATCGCCAGCCAGCCAGCAGGCGCCACTATTATTGTGGACGGTTCTGACCGCGGCATAACGCCAGTGACGCTTTTCGATCTGAAGCCAGGCCGTCACCACGTGAAGTTCAAGATGGCCGGATACGAAGATCGTGATCGGTTCTATAATCTGGAGGTGAATAGTCCTCTGCAGCAGAGCGTGGTACTTGAGCCGGTGAAGGGTATTCTGCTGCTTAAGAGCGATCCGTCGGAGTGTAATATCACGATTGATGGGCTTTCTGTCGGCACCACGCCGCGGCTGATCACGACACTTAACGTTGCGGATGTTCATCACGTCGTGCTTGAGAAGCCCGGTTTCCGTCCTTCTGCGTTTGATATTAAGTTCGACGGACGCAAGCCGCTGTTCCGGGAGGAAAAGATGCTCCTTGACGCCGGAATTCTTGAGATCTCTACCGATCCGATCGGTGCTGAGGTTATGGTCAATGGAGTTCCGCGGGGGCTTTCTCCGGTGATCGTCCGTGATGTTCCGAAGGGCATCGCCGTGGTGAAGGTCAGCAGGGATGGGTTTAAAGAGGAAACTCGAGAGGTTAGGATCGTCGCCGGCGACCGGCTTTCGTTGCCGATTCGGCTTGCGGCCCGACCTGGCACGCTGTATCTCTCGTCCGTTCCTGATGGAGCGCGCTTCTATGTTGACGACGAGTTCCGTGGCATTGCGCCTGTGATTATCAGCGACATCAATCCAGGATCCTATACCGTGCGGGCAGAAATGCGCGGATACGGAACTGATACCCGCAAGGTCGAGGTCGGTAACGGATCTTCGCCGCGTGTGGAGTTTAAGCTTTCCAACGTGATGGGACGCGTCGAGGTGGTTTCTAGTCCGGTCGGCGCGCAAGTCTATATTGACGGGCGGCTGGTTGGTTCCACCAAGTCGTCAGATCCGAATGCCGTGAAAAGCGATCCGTTCCCGATAGAGAACGTCCTTGAGGGCGAGCATGTAATTATGCTGAAGGCGGATGGTTATTCCACCGTGGTCAAGCATCCGAAGATCGAGAACTCCAAGACCGAGCAGGTCTTTGTGAAGATGAAGAGATTCTTCAAGCCTGATGTCATACTTCATACCTCCAGCGGAGAGGTGAAGGGTCGGCTTGTTAAGAACGGACCAGACTACATCGAGGTTGAGGTCAGTCTTGGCGTGACGAGGTCGTTGCCGCGCTTGAGCGTCCGCCGTCTGGAATTCATTGAGGACTGATGGTGAAGTCCCGCCTGGACGTTTTGTTGGTCCAGAAGGGCCTCGCAGAATCGCGTACGCGTGCGCAGGCGCTCGTCATGGAAGGCAAGGTTCGTGTTGACGGTCAGGTTGAGACCAAGGCGAGCAGGCAGGTCTCTGCAGAGTCGTCGGTCGAGGTCGAGGCTCCGCCGCGTTTCGTTTCCAGGGGCGGAGAGAAACTGGAAGGAGCGTTCCAGCTTTGGGGGGAATCTTCGTTCGATGTCGCCGGCAAAACCTGTATCGACGTCGGCTCTTCGACCGGAGGCTTTACCGATTGTCTGCTGCAGCACGGAGCGGAGTTTGTGATGGCCGTAGACGTCGGCACTAATCAGCTTGCTTATAAGCTCCGTGTCGATCCTCGTGTATGGGTCAAGGAGAACTATAACGCCAGGTACATGACCGCGGCGGATCTGCCGCGGGTTCCGGAAGTCGCGGTGACGGACGTCTCCTTCATCTCGCTCGAACTCATTCTGCCGCCGATTAATAACTTGCTGGCGTCGGGAGGAAGGATTGTTGCGCTTATCAAGCCGCAGTTTGAAGTCGGGAAAGGACGTGCGCCGGGCGGGCTCGTTCGCGATGAGAAGTTGCGCATTGAAGCGCGAGACAAGATCGTGAAGTTCGCCACCGAGGAGCTCGGTCTCGAACTGCTCGGGCTTGAGGAGTCTCCTATTCGCGGCAAGGAAATGGGGAATGTTGAGTATCTCAGTTACTGGAGGAAGCCATGATCGCTAAATTACTGCTGGACAAGAAGCGGGAGGGACATGCACTCGGCAGTGCTGAGATTCGCGAGTTCATCGAGGGATTCACGCGTGGCACCATTCCGGATTACCAGATGTCCGCGATGGCGATGGCAATCTGCTGTAAGGGCATGACCGAACGTGAAACCGCGGACCTCACCGATGCGATGAAGAATTCTGGGCGCTGCCTCGAATGGGACCTGATCACAGCCGACAAGCATTCGACGGGCGGAGTCGGCGACAAGCTTTCGCTGATCATCCAGCCCCTGGTCGCCGCGTGTGGAGTGTCAGTTCCGTCGCTAACGGGACGCGGTCTTGGCATTACCGGCGGAACCGCAGACAAGCTCGAGACGATTCCGGGTTATAACGCCTCGCTTTCGCTCGACGATTTTCAGAGGACCGTGAAGGAGGTCGGGGTTTCGATGACGGTTCAGACCGACGAGATCACCCCGGCGGACAAGAAGCTTTACGCGCTTCGTGACGTCACCGGCACGGTTGCCTCTATCCCTCTGATCACTGCCTCGATTCTTTCGAAGAAACTTGCCGAAGGAGCGGGCACGCTGGTGTTCGATGTGAAGTGCGGTTCGGGCGCGTTCATGAAGACGCGTGAAGAGGCCGTTGCGCTTGCTAATTCGCTAGTGAACGGAGCTAAGGCCGCCGGACGCAAGGCGGCCGCGCTAGTGACCTCGATGGATGCTCCGCTCGGTCATGAGGTCGGCAATGTCAATGAGGTGGTCGAATCGCTCGAGTGGCTGGGGCGGGGAAGTGAAGAAGTAAGAGTGAAGAGTGAAGAGTTGCGGAGTGAAGATTCTTCTTCTGATCCGATTGAGCTCTGTATTGAATTCGCCGCGCTGATGGTGGCGCTCGCGAAGGAACTGCCGCTGGATGAGTCGCGGCAGATGTGCCGCGAGAAGCTCAGGGATGGATCTGCGCTTGCGAAGTTCGAACAGATGGTTGCGTTTCATGGCGGCGACCTGGAGCGGTTCCGGAAGATCGCGCAGAAGCCGGTATTCAAGTTCAGGATCCAGTCGATGCGGTCCGGTTACGTCTCTGCGATTGACGCTGAGAAGGTTGGCAGGGTCGCGCTTGCGCTCGGCGCTGGACGTCTCGAGTCGAAGGATCGGATCGATCCGCTTGCGGGTGTGACGCTCGCGGTCAAGGTCGGCGATAAGGTGTCTGTCGGTTCTCCGCTCGCAACACTTATGAAGTCGAAGGATCCGGACGGACTCGAGCGTTGCGCCGCGGACCTTCTCAAGGCCTTCACGATTTCTCCTGCGCCGTCGGAGTGCGGGCCTTTGATTATCGAAAGGATTGGCTGCTAGCTGCAGCTGTTGGCCGTTGGTGCTTGCTCTCGCATTGCTCTGCCGGCTGACGGGTGATGACAGAAAGCTTCAGGAAAAAAGGTTGAATTTATGGTGGATTACAGTGCATTGAAGAAGAAGTTCCAGCCGAAGGAT
>CAMGEN010000059.1:0-10706 GCA_946055075.1 uncultured Verrucomicrobiota bacterium
AGTTCGGTATCTCGCCCGCGAACATGTTCCCGTTCTGGGACTGGGTCGGCGGACGTTATTCGCTCCCGAGCGCAATAGGTCTTTCGCTGATGCTCTCCATCGGACGCAGGAACTATGCGAAGCTCCTCAAGGGCTACTGGAAGATGGACAAGCACTTCCGTACCGCGAAGCTCGAGAAGAATATGCCCGTCATCCTCGCGATGCTCGGCATCCTCTACTCGAACGGCTACGGCGCCGAGAGCTACTGCGTCCTTCCTTATGACCAGTACCTGTCCCGCTTCCCGGCGTACCTCCAGCAGATGGACATGGAGTCCAACGGCAAGTGCGTCGACAAGGACGGCAATCCGGTCGAACACGTGACTGGTCCGATCGAGTGGGGCGAGCCTGGCACCAACGGACAGCACTCCTTCTATCAGCTGATCCACCAGGGCACGCACCTCATCCCCTGCGATTTCATCGGCTGCTGCAAGACGCACAATCCTATCGACGACCTCCACGACAAGCTGATGGCGAACCTCTTCGCCCAGACCGAGGCGCTCGCGTTCGGCAAGACCGCCGAGCAGTGCCGCGACGAAGGCGTTCCCGAGGAGCTCGTGCCGTTCAAGACGTTCGAGGGGAACCGTCCGACGAACACGCTCCTCTGCGACCAGCTCACGCCCGAGACGCTCGGCGCGCTCGTCGCGCTTTACGAGCACAAGGTGTTCGTCCAGGGCGTGGTCTTCAACGTCTACAGCTACGATCAGTGGGGCGTGCAGCTCGGCAAGGTGCTCGCGAAGGGCGTCCTTTCCGACCTCACGGCGAAGGAGGCGTCCGGCAAGCACGACGCCTCCACGAACCAGCTCATCGCCCGTTATCGTAAGGCGGTCGGACGCTAAGCGATGTCGCATTTGGTCATCCAGGGACGCCGCACGGTTTCGGGGACGCATCGCGTCTCCGGCAACAAGAACGCGGCGCTCCCGATGATCGCGGCCTCGCTCTTAACCGCGGAGCCGGTTACGCTCACGAACGTCCCGGACATCTCCGATGTGCGGGTGATGCTTGAGGCGTTGCGCGCTTTCGGCTCCAGTGTGGACGCGGCGTCTCTGCCGCGTGACGGCATCGTAAAGATCCACACCCCGAAGCTCAAATCCGCCAAGATCGCCGCGGAGCTCGCCGCGAAGCTGCGGACCTCGTTCCTTTTCGCCGGACCTCTCCTCGCGCGGGCGGGACGCGCTTCGCTGCCGCCGCCGGGCGGGGATCAGATCGGACACCGTCGTCTCGACACTCACTTCGCCGGCTTCAAGGCGCTCGGCGCAAAGGCGCAGGTGGGCAAGAAGTCGCTTTTCTTCAAGGGCGAGCTCAAGGGCGCGAAGATCCTGCTTGACGAGGCGTCCGTCACCGCGACCGAGAACATCCTGATGGCATGTGTGCTTGCGAAGGGACAGACCGAGATCTATAACGCCGCGTGTGAGCCGCACATCGTCGATCTCGCGAGCATGCTAAACGCGATGGGCGCGAAGATCGCGGGCGCCGGGACCAATCGGATCGTAGTCGAAGGCGTGGAGTCGCTGCATGGATGCGAGGCGCGCATCGGCTGCGATTACATCGAGGCCGGAAGCTACATTGTGGCCGCGGCGGTGACCGGCGGAGAACTGACGCTTGAGAACATTGACGCGGAACCCTTTGATGTTTTGGAAGGAGCGTTCGCCCGTTTCGGCGTCACCTGGACGATCGACGCGAAGGCGGCGACGCTTCGGTATGTTCCGAAGAAGCGCCTGCGCATGAAGTACGATCTCGGCGACGCGATTCCGTCCGTCGCGGACGGCACCTGGCCGGCGTTTCCTTCGGATCTTCTCAGCGTGCTGATCGTCCTTGCGACGCAGACCCGCGGCACTTGCCTCTTCTTCGAGAAGATGTTCGAGAGTCGGCTGTACTTCGTTGACCAGCTGCGGCAGATGGGCGCGAAGATCGTGCAGTGCGATCCGCACCGCGTCGTCGTGACCGGTCCGTCTTCGCTTTACGGCGCAAAGCTCGTGTCTCCTGATATCCGCGCCGGCATTTCGCTCGTCATCGCCGCCTTGTGCGCGAAGGGCGCGTCGGTGATTCATTCCGCGGAGATCATCGATCGCGGGTACGTCTCTGTCGAGAAGTCGCTTTCCGTGCTTGGTGCTTCCGTGGTCCGTGAGACCTGATTCTCTTCTCTCCAACTCCAACTTCTTTCTTCAACTTCAGCATGAGCGAGATCCTCGTTGTCGATGACAAGCCGGAAGTCAGGAAGAACTTCACGCGGCTACTGGAGGCGGAAGGTTATTCGGTCCGTTGCGCGGTTAACGGTGACAAGGCACTAGAGGCGATCTTCGTTCGCAAACCCGATCTTGTGCTTCTAGACATTGATATGCCACGGAAGAATGGCTTTGCCACATGTGAGGAGATCCGCAGGTTCGACCAACTGCTGCCAGTGATCTTCCTGACCAGCTTTGATTCTGAGGTGAACGAACTTCGTGCGCGCGGGCTCGGTGCGGATGATTTCTTCTCCAAGGCCGCGGACGTCACGATCATCCTCGCGACCATCCGCCGGACGCTTACGCGTTCGCAGGCGTTCGTCGCACGGACCAAGGAGTCGCGCAGGTTCCGTTTCGGAAACGTCGAGATCGATTTTGACGCGTTGACCGCGAAAGGTGACGGTGTCGACGAGCGGCTCACGAAGACCGAGGCCGATTTCCTCTGGCTGCTCAATTCCGAGCGCGGCAAGGTGTTCTCATATGATGAGATCCTGGAAGTCCTGCGCGGCAGCGGTTTTTCCGGAGGCGACAGCATTCTTTATTCGCACATGAACCGGCTCAAGAAGAAGCTCGGTGCCGTCAGTTCGTTGATCTGCAATGAACGCGGAGTCGGCTATTATTTGAAATAGTCCGAATCCGTATTTTTTGATTCTAACGAAATCGTTAGAATCGCGTTAGTTTCGCGTTAAGATTCTTTTCATAATTTCGGTCATACTATTCACGTAACCAAGAAAGGTGCGCGAAGGTATGGAAATCAAGATACATGGATCCGACAATGGGATTGTCGTCTACACGTCGGATAGTGATCTTCGGCTGAAGGTCATAACAGATGGTGAGACGGTGTGGTTGACAATAGAGCAGATGGCGATATTGTTCGGGCGTGATAAATCGGTAATTGGAAAACACGTCAGAAATGTGTTTTCAGAGGGAGAGCTGCCTGTCAGGGGTTTTAGGCAAATTTTGCCTAAAACTTCCGAATCTGGAGGGCGGCCGGTTGCGATCTACAATCTTGACGTGTTGATTTCTGTAGGATATCGGGTGAAGTCTCAGGAGGGTGTTCGTTTTCGGCGGTGGGCTACTCGGGTGTTACGTGAGATGTTGCTGAATCGACTTGACGAACTGAAACGAATCGGACAGCTTGAAAATCGCATGACGATGATGGAGAGTGATGTGGAGCAGATACGTGAGGGTGTGGATTATCTTGCCGAACAGTTGCAGGCAGATACGACGGTGCCGCGTCGACGTATTGGTTTCGGCGCTGATGATAACGTAGATAAGCCGTATGGGATGGATGATAGAAAGGGGGTGTGCTGATGCTCGCGAAATGTTTTTCCGGGGCGATCTCGGGCGTGGATGCGCAGACCGTTGAGATCGAGGTCTTCTCCTCGATAGCGACGAGTTCGTTCACAATCGTCGGGCTTCCTGATGCTGCGGTGAAGGAGGCAAGGGATCGCGTCGCCACAGCGATTAAGAGCTCGAACTTCACTATTAAAAAACGCGAGTTCGCGATTACGGTCAATCTTGCACCTGCGGACGTCCGTAAAGAGGGCTCGCTGTATGACTTGCCGATCGCGATCTGCGTGCTGAAGGCGATGGGCGTGTTGCGCACTCAGCACCTCGACCAGTACGGTCTTGCCGGCGAGCTTGCGCTTTCGGGAGAAGTGCGTCGTGTCCGCGGCATTCTGCCGATTGTGATGGAGATGAAGCGGATCGGGAGGCGTGCGGTGCTGGTGCCGTATGAGAACGTCGAGGAGGCGAGCGTCGTTACCGGTATCGACGTCATACCGGTCCGTACGCTTCGCGAAGCGGCGATGTTCCTTAACGGTGAAGTCGAGATTGAGCCGGCGGTCACCGATCTTGCGGCGCTGGTAGAACATGATAATGCGCATGGCGATGATTTCGCCGATGTGAAGGGTCAGTCGTTTGCTATTCGGGCGGTGCAGGTTGCGGTTGCAGGTGGGCATAACGTGCTGATGATCGGCTCTCCGGGTTCTGGTAAAACCATGATCGCGCGCCGCGTGCCCTCAATTCTTCCGCCGCTCACGGTGGAGGAGGCATTGGAGGTCTCGCGCATACATTCGGTCGCAGGTTTAGCCAAAGGTGCGGAAAATTTCGTCACGAAGCGTCCGTTCCGTTCGCCGCATCACACGGTATCGTCGATCGGGCTTCTGGGAGGAGGCGCGCACCCGATGCCGGGTGAGGTTTCGCTTGCGCATCGGGGTGTACTGTTTCTTGATGAGTTCGCGGAGTTCCCGCGGCAGACACTTGAGGTGTTGCGCCAACCGCTTGAGGACGGGCATGTCGGAGTTTCGCGTGCTGCTGCCGCCCACGATTATCCGTCCCGCTTCATTTTGGTTGCCGCGATGAATCCCTGTCCTTGCGGATATTGTGGAGATCCGACTCATGAGTGCCGTTGCACCCAGGCGCAGATCCAGAAATACCAGTCGCGGGTTTCCGGTCCGTTACTGGATCGTATCGATATTCACGTCGGCGTGTCGGCAGTTCCGATGAACGATCTGCTGCAATATCCGAAAGGTGTTTCGAGTGAAGAGTTGCGGCGTGGTGTCATGATGGCCAGGAATATTCAGAAGGAGCGCTATCGGGACATGCCTGGCGTGCATACGAATGCCGAGGCGAAAAGCCGGGATCTTGCTGATATCTGTAAGTTCGACACTAAGACGCAGGATTATATCCGCAGGATGATAGAGCAGTTGCAGCTCTCTGCCCGTGCTTACGATCGTGTGCTTCGGGTGTCGCGTACGATCGCCGATCTTGAAGGTGCGGACACCGTTACTTTCAAGCATGTCAGTGAGGCGATGGGATATCGCCAGCTTGATGACGACGGGCAAAGATTTTGGATATGACCCGCGTGGGTCGTTCCGGTTGAAGCAAAACAAACAAGGAGCAGACAATGAATGAAAACACTAAGGCTACTCAGAACAATGTGAAGACACCGCCGACCGGCGGATATCGTCCGAAGTTCACGTTATACAAGGCGAACAGTAAAGGCAACGGAAGTGCCGTGCAATTCGAATTGCATCCGGCGCACGACGATGTCGACGGCAGTATTTTCATGACTCTTGCGTGTCAGAAGACGGTTGGAAATTCATGTGGGCTTAACCCGACGTATTCTACTTTCTCGTGGGATGCTTCAATGACGGTTAAGTTGGATTTCACGGATCTCACGCAGATCTTGCAGGTCTTCCGCGGCGAAACCGAGTCTGTTAACGGCGAACGTGGGCTTTATCATCAGACGCACGGAGTCGCCACTACCATCAAGTTCCGTCATGTTATTGAAGGCAATGGTGGGTATGCGTTGGAACTTTACCGCAATACTCATGGTCGTCCGAATGACGACCGCTGCGGATTTTTCTTTTTCTCATCAGCTGAAGCGCTTGGGCTTTCCGCCGCGATAGAGAACTCTCTCGGTATCATCTGTTTCGGGATTCCTAAGGTGGTCCCCCATGATGTTACCGAATACCGTCGAGGTGTCAGGGAGCTGCACAATGCCACTGCTGCGTGACAATGGAAATCTGAGCGTCGGTCACGGTTTGTGGGGCGAGCGGATTGCGTGCGAATTCCTTCGTGCCAAGGGGTACGAGATCTTCGAGCGCAATGTTACGCCCTACGAGAGGGACCGACGCCTCGAAATCGACATCGTCGCCTATGAAAGGTCTAGCGATACGCTTGTGTTCGTAGAAGTCAAGCAGCATAAGGATTTCTCGCCTTTCGGCACTAGGCTTCGCAGCGTTAACAAAAGAAAGCTCCGTAATCTCATGGTCGCCTGCAATCACTGGCGCCGTACCAATCACTGGAATGAGGGTTACCGTTTTGATGTGATCGAGATTTACGGAACACCTGAGGAAGGCGCTCGGTTTATTGATCATATCGACGGCGTTAGGCTGTTCAACAACCACGGCAACTACATCAACTGGAGATAAATCATGATAAGTGGAATCGAAGAAGTAATGAAGAACATCCGCAAACAGTTCGGAGAGATGGCGATTCTGCGTCTCGGAGAAGAGGCGAAAAAGGACGTGCCGGTGATTTCTACCGGAGCCCTTTCGCTTGATCTTGCGCTTGGAGTCGGAGGGCTTCCCAAGGGGCGTATCATCGAGCTTTACGGACACGAATCCTCGGGTAAGACAACACTTGCGCTGCACGTCGTCGCTAATGCTCAGAAGCACGGGGGTGCTGCAGCGTTCATTGACGCGGAGCATGCGCTTGACCCCGGGTACGCGAAGAAGATTGGAGTGGAGCTGGAGAATCTCGTGGTTTCACAGCCGAACAGTGGCGAGGAGGCGCTTACTATCTGCGAGCAGTTGATCCGGTCTGGCGCCTTTGAGGTGATCGTAGTGGATTCGGTGGCTGCGTTGACGCCGCAGGCTGAGATTGACGGTCAGATGGGAGACAGTCATGTCGGGCTCCAGGCGCGACTAATGTCCCAGGCCATGCGTAAGTTACTGCCGCGATCAATCAGACGCAGACGCTGTGCATCTTCACGAATCAGGTGCGCGAGAAGATTGGCGTCATGTTCGGTAATCCGGAGACCACGCCAGGCGGCAAGGCGCTTAAGTTCTACGCCTCCTGTCGTCTGCAGGTCCAGCGTATCGGCGCGATCAAGGTCGCGTCGGGGGAGATCGTCGGCAACCGTACTCGCGTCAAGGTGGTGAAGAATAAGGTGGCCGCGCCGTTTACGGAAGCGGAATTCGACATCCTCTACTCCTGTGGCATCTCTTACGAGGGCTCGGTGCTAGATGCGGCGCTGTCCCGCGGAGTTGTCGAGAAACGCGGAAGTTGGCTCGCATATGACGGCGAGAATCTAGCGCAAGGTTCTCTTGCGGCGATTCAATATTTGCGGGACAACCCCGAGATTTGCGAGCGAATTGCTGAAGCAGTGAAGGCGTCTCCATCCGTTTCGGTCAAGGCGAAGAAGGCGGCGTGATATCATATGGATTCACTGACCGAGAGGCACGTGCAGGCGATTTGGTATGATTCGTCCTTTCGCCCACGGCGACTATACACCCGGCGCGGAGTAGAGGTAAACGTGTTGTTTCCTGGAGAATGGAATCTGGGAGCGGGTCCGGACTTCAAGAATGCGGTGCTAGAAATTGGGCGCGATCATAGACGTATCGTGGGGGATGTGGAGATACATCTTTCTCCGAACGACTGGGATTTTCACCATCATGGGTCCGATCCGCGCTATCGAAATGTGATTGCACATGTCACCTGGGGTTGCGGACCGATTCCCGATTCGCTCCCTATAGGCGCGGTATCTATCTGGATTGGGCGTTTCTTTACCGGTGATCCATCTTTTTCGTCTGATGCGATCGATCTTCTGGCGTATCCTTATGCGCGGCTGCCATGCAGTGTGCGTCCGTGTGAAAAGCGTATCGCTCACGATCCTTCCCTGGCGAAGCTGCTTCTCGCCGAAGCCGGGCGGCATCGCCTGCGAATGAAGGCGAGGCGTATCGCCGGAAGGATTTCGGAGTCGGTATCCAGATCTTTCTGTCAGCTGCTACCGTTCGGAGATGGCGGGCGGACAGAGTGTGAACATGAAGTTCGTAGGCAGGTGTTCTATGAAGAGGTGATGACCGCTCTCGGTTATAGCCGCAACACGGCTCAGTTCCGTCGTGTTGCGGAGAGAGTTCCAGTAGCGGTGCTGCCCGAAGATGCCGCAGCTGCAAGGATTGCCTTTCTTGCAGCCGGCTCGTTTGAGGATTGGGACCGCACTTCGTATCGCCCTAACAACACCCCAGAGTATCGTCTAGAGAGGGCTGCAGAGATTTTTACGGAAACGTCTGTAATGTCGATGATGGATGCCTGCGGTTTTGATGACAGAGGCTGTAGGGCGATGGTGCGCGATATGACACCGCGGCATTGCATGGGAAGAGGACGCGCGGCTGCAATTATTGCCAATGTGATTGTTCCCTGGGCGATGGCAGAGAGACGGATTGTCGATGCGCCAGAATGGCTTCCACCTGAAGATATTTCAGGTCCTGTGCGGCTTACCGCCTTTCGGTTGTTTGGGCGCGATCACAATCCTGCGGCGTTATACTCCACTAACGGACTCTATATCCAGGGGCTGTTGCAAATTCATCGTGACTATTGCCTTCAGATGCATCCGGATTGTTCCGAATGCAGTTTTGCGTCATGAGTCTGCTGTCCATGCTGACCAGTTGCCGCGAGGAGTATCGCCGCACTGATATATATCCCTTTCGGCACGTGGATTTTGCACTTCCGCATCTTGCCGTTTGCATCGCACTGGCTGTCGGTGAATCATTGGGTTTCGCTGCTATGCGTGCGTCGGCGTTATGGCCGCTTGCGGTGGTCGTGCTGGTTGTGTTCGTTCTGGTTGGGTATGGGTGGAAGCTTCCTTGTTGGCCACACGTGGCGGTGATGCTGCTCGGTTTCACCCTTGCATTATGTTCGGAATCACGCCGCGCACGCGTATTCGATCGGTGCGATTATTCGTCCTCGCCGTTGTCCGGAGAGTTTTCCGTGGATGGGAAAGTGAAGATGACGAATAAGTTCTTGACTTTCGACAGCTCGGTTGATGGCGTGGATATCTCTGTGATGATTCGCCGTCCTGAGGTAGAGGCGCAGTTGAATCGGGTCGAACATGCCGAAGGTTTCGTCATGCCAGTGGTCGGTGATATATGGCGTTGCACCGGTTGGTTAGAGCGCAAGCCAAGGGACGAGCGTAGAAGGCGTCGGCTTTGGGTGTGCGGACGAGGGAGCTGTGCTGAAAGGATATCTGTGGCATCGAGTACTTCTATGGGTGCGAGGCTTCGTCGTCTACGGGAGGTGTTGTCAAGAAACATTGGATACGGGTTGGCGCATGATCCACTGGCGGCAGATCTAGATCGCGCGATGGTCTTGGGGGAACGTGCCAATATTCCGGCGGAGGCATTGCAGACGTTTGTCGATTCTGGTACGGTGCATGTGTTCGCCATTTCCGGATTGCACGTAGGGGTAATTGCCTGGATGATTGTGTATTTGTTGATGATAGTTTTTTTCTTCCCGCTGAGATGGGTCGCGATTCCATTGGCTCCTATATTATTCGGATACGTAATAATGATTGACGCGCCGCCTAGTGCTGTCAGATCTGCGGTAATGTCAGTTATTTATTTTTCTGCGCCGTTGTTTTTGCGACGTTCTGATTCGCTCGTCGCTTGGTCGGTTACGTTCATGGTATTCCATGTGCTGAATCCAGAGATGCTCATGAACGTCGGATCGCTGTTGTCTTTTACGGTCATGCTTGGAATCCTCCTGTACGTGCGTTGGGCGGAGATGTTCGTGACAGCGTTCAAATCGTCTTTGGGAGTCACGACGGCAGCTTGGCTTTCTGGCGTTGCGATCGCTGCAAAGACGTTCGAAAGGATAACGCTAGGTGGGCTTTTTGTCAACATTGTGATGGTCCCGCTAGCTACTCTTAGCGTCGTGCTTGGATTTCTCGGCGCTGTTCTTGGGTCGGTCTGTCCATGGCTGGCGTCGCATTTCAATAACGCGACAGCGTTGCTTATTGATGCGATGGCAGGGATCTCGTGGATGGCGGCGAGGTTTCCTTATGCGAATCTCGTCGTCAAGCCGTGGCCAATGTGGATGTGTGTAGCTTGGTATGTGGGATTGGTGATGATCTGTTGGTTGATTCGTTCGGTTTATCTTCGTCGTAAACAGATAATCTGAAAATGACGTGTCATAACGTATAAATTCACAGGCTTAATCAAACGTATCAGCTTTCGCTGATAACTATATCGGGCGCACTCTTGATTTCGCACGGGAAACTGTTAGCCATCTGCTGCAGGAGTTGGATTAATGTTGGACGATCTCCATGCAAATGGGAAGCGGCGGCGGTGCTGATTTATCGGAAGCGGAGAAGCATGCTCTGCTTTACGTCTGACGTTTTGAAGGCTATTGGTTCCGATGGAGAAGTGCGATTTCCGCTCATGTCGAACGAAGTCACTGAAACGATGTGATCGGTGGCTTTATCGAGTCCGAGGATATCGGCGGTGTTTCCGCCGGCAACTATTATCGTGGATATGATATTGGTGGTGGTGCTTTCAGGGATGAAATTATCAAGAATTGAGATGTTGCTGATAAGGAATCTGCGATTGGATCTGGTACCGTCGAGATTGCCGATGCTTATATCACGTCCGGCGGGAGTGTTGCCAAGGTCGATAGTTTCGGTGGTGAAATCGTCTGATATTGTCATCGACCCGATAGGATGAGTTTCATTGTCGTCACCAAGGTAATATGCCCAGATCTTGGAGCAATTATCATCTCCAGGATAGCGTTTTGCACAGATCTGAATGGCGGTATGTGCGTAGTTTGTGAGGCCGATATGAGTAAGGCGTCCGTTGGTGTCTTTTGTGGATATCCTAATCATTCCGGCTGAGCTCGCTGGGTAGTATAGTTTTTCAGCTGACAGATTAGGATATTTAT
>CAMGEN010000060.1:0-10644 GCA_946055075.1 uncultured Verrucomicrobiota bacterium
CTGACGTTCTTCTACCGCAAGATGCCGGAGCTGATCGAGAAGGGGTACGTCTATCTCGCGCAGCCTCCGCTCTACAAGGTCGAGCGCAAGAAGAAGTCCGAATACGTGTTGACTGACGGCGAGCTCACTCAGAAGCTCCTTACGCTCGGTCTCGACGATTTCGAGGTGAAGGGGAAGGACGGAACGGTGCTCGCGCCGGAGCGGGCGAGGGAACTGATGACGCTTCTCGCCGAGATCGAGGCGACATGCAAGATGGTCGAGGAGCGCGGCTTCGTGCCGCAGGACCTCGTCAAGGACGAGTCCGTCCAAGGCGGCGGCGCATCGATGCTCCGTAAGCAGTTCGCGTCTCTCTCCGGGTTCGGCTACGGTTCCGACGATTTCTTCGGCGGTTCTTTGCGCAAGCTGCTCGCCGATGTTCGCGCACACGGCAAGCAGGGCCTCAACGTGGTCCGTTTCAAGGGCCTCGGCGAAATGGATCCCGACGAACTCTTCGACACGACGATGAATCCCGAAAAGCGGCGTATGCTGCGTGTGAAGCTTTCTGATGCGGTTGCGGCCGATCAGATGTTTACGCTGCTGATGGGAGATGAGGTAGAGCCGCGTCGCAAGTTTATCGAAGAGAACGCGCTGAATGTCCGTAACCTCGACTTCTAAAGGCGTGAACGCGCTTGTCTTAGGTTATGGTCGGAGCGGCAAGGCGGCGGAAGCGTTGCTTTGCCGCTCGGGTTTTACCGTGACGGTTCTCGACGGCGAAGCGAAGTTCCCGGAAGGTGATTTCATGGTCGCAGTGGTCTCGCCCGGCATTGCGCTGACGCATTCGTGGATCGTCGAGGCGAAGCGTCGCGGCATTCCGTTGAAGAGCGAACTGCAGTTCGGGTGCGAAGAGCTGAAGCGGCAGGGCTGGAAACTGCTCGCGGTCACCGGCTCCAAGGGCAAGTCCAGCGTGGTCAAGGTCGTTGCTGATGCGATCAACCTCGCGGGAATGCACGCGGTCGCCTGCGGTAACTACGGCCTTCCGGTAAGCGCCGTGGCGCTGGAGTCAGGGAGCGGAAGGGATTCCACACCGCCGGCTTCAATAACTGGGGATGCGGAATCCTTTCCGCTCCGTCGTTACGCCGTCGTCGAGGTGTCGTCGTTCATGATGGAGACGACCGAGCTGCCCGCCGACACTTTTGAAGCCGCGACGATTCTGAATCTGCAGGAGGATCATCTCGACCGCCACGGCAGTGTCGAAACGTATCACGGGCTTAAGCGGAAGCTCCTGACGATGGCCGTCGAGAAATTCGACATGTCCGCTTTCGACGGACACCGTCTTAGGGAATCGGTCTGTCAGGACGGACCCGACGAGGAATACTGGAGCTCCTATTTCGACAACGAGATTCTCGCCCGCAATGCGCTTGCGGCGTGGTATCTCATGGTTTCGGTAAAGCCGGTGCTCGATGCGAAAGTGCGCACCCGCGCGTTCAGGGAGTTCGTTCCGTTGCCGCATCGGATGAACCGTATCGCGACAATCGACGAGGTCGAATATATCGATGATTCGAAGGCTACATCACTGGCGGCGCTTGAGGCCGGGGTCAGGATGTCGTGGTCCGGTCCGTCGGAGTTTCGTAAGCTGGTCGCGAAGCTCGGTTTTCCCTGGCGGCGCCGCGTGCTGCTGATCGCGGGCGGACTTCCCAAGGGGGATGACCCGAAATCGGTGGTTTCCATCTTGACAGAACGGGTCAAAAAAGTGTATCTTATTGGGCAAAGCGCCGAGGTGTTCGCCTCAGCTTGGAAGTCGTGCGTGGATTGTGAGGTCTGCGGAACGATGGACGTGGCGGTGGCGGCGGCTAAGCGCGAGGCGGTGAAGGGCGAGAAGGTGCTCCTTTCTCCTGGTACCGCGAGTTTCGATCAATTTAAAAGCTTTGGGGAGCGCGGGGACGTCTTCGCGCGACTCGTTAAAAAGGAAAATAGATAATGAACAAGTTGGCAGTTGTCCTCGGTGTCGCGGCGGTCGCTACTCTCGCCGGTTGCAAGGATCCAGAATATGCGCGCGTTACTCCTGCTCCGCAGGATGAGGCGAAGAGCGTTGAAACCGAAGCCGCGCCAGAATCCAAGCAGGCGGAGAAGCAGAAGAACGAGGAGCGGCAGCCAGAAGAGGTCAAGTCTGAAGAGATCAGCGAAGCGGCTCCTAAGTGCACTTGCGCGCCTGGCACCAAGCATGACAAGCCTTGCGAGTGCGGCGCGGCGGATTGCCAGTGTGTTGTCGAGACGAAGTCGGTCGAGCCTGAATACACGGTCTACATCGTTCAGCGTGGTGATTATCTCGCGAAGATCTCCAAGAAGTATAACATTAAGGTCGACGCGATCAAGAAGCTTAACAACATGAAGTCCGACGGTATCCGTCTTGGTCAGAAGCTCAAGCTTCCGGGCAAGGTTGATGTCGGTGAACAGAGCGTGCCGGATGGAGCTGTGAAGAAGGCTCCCAAGAAGACTTACGAGAGTTACAAAGGAGCGACGAAGGAATATGTCGTTAAAGCTGGTGATACGCTTGGCAAGATCGCTTATTCGAACGGTATGAACATTCGTCAGCTTAAGGAGCTCAATGGGCTTAAGAAAGATACGGTCCGCATTGGCCAGAAGCTGAAGATCGCGGCCAACGGTGCCAAGCCTGTCGTCAAGGAGGAGGCTAAACCGGCAGAGCAGAAGCCTGCGGAGAAGAAGCCTGCCGAGGCCGACTCGGTCGTCGAGAAGCCTGCTGAGGCCGCGCCGGCCAAGGAAGAGAAGGTGACGGAAGCTGCCCCTGTCGAGGTCGCTCCGACCGAGCCTAAGGCTGGCGCGGCGCCTGTTGCCGCCTCCGAAGTCTCAGCTCCTGTTGAAGGTTCCACTAGTTATATTGTTCAGGAGGGCGATACGCTTCCCCGTATTGCAATCGATTTCGAAGTACCTGTCGCCCGTATCCGCGAGCTTAACAACCTCGGGGAAGGTGACGAAGTCAAGGTCGGGCAGGCGCTTGTGATCCCTGCCGCTCAGTAATCGTCCGTGCGCAAGTCCGCACTGTATTGCTTTGGCCTGGTTGCTGCCTCGCTGGTGGCGCTGGGCCTTATCGTTCTCTGTAGCGCCTCGCAACCGAATTCGATCAAGTGGCATCATGGCAACGCGTTTGGCTTTTTTCTGCGGCAGTTGATGTTCGTCGGTATCGGTTTCGTGGTTGCGGCAATCGTCGCGAAGGTGGATTATCGGATATGGAAGGACTATCGGGTGCTTACGTGGATACTCTACGGATTCGTTTTCGTGTTGCTTTGCGCGGTGTTTCCGCCGATAGGCCATAAGGTCAACGGCGCGTATCGTTGGATTCCGGTGGGGCCGATCAACATTCAGCCCAGCGAATTCGCGAAGCTTGCGATTGTCATTACCGTCGCGATGTGGATGGACTACCTTGGCTGGAAGTCCGAACGCTTTCGCGCCGGTGCGCTTGTGCCCCTTGCGCTGATAGGCGTCTATTCTGTGCCGATTCTTGCGGAGACGGATCTCGGGTCCACCATGGTTGTCGCCGCCGCGGGGACGTTGATGATGCTGCTGGGAGGGACCCGTATCGTTTATCTCTGTGGTGTCGCTGCGGTCGGTCTCGCCGGTATAGGCGGTGTGCTCGTCACAAATCCCAACCGTATGCGCCGTCTTGCTGCGTGGTTGCCGTCGTTCGTCTGTGATTGGCTCGGGATGGAACCTGCTGTAGAGACGTCTAAGCTCTCGGAAATGACCGCGGCAAAATATCAGGTGTACAATTCTCTCATCGCAATTAAGAACGGAGGTCTGTGGGGTGTCGGTCTCGGACAGTCTATGCAGAAACAGGCTTATCTTCCTGAGGCGCATACTGACTTCGTGATGGCGGTTGGGGCAGAAGAGCTTGGAATCGTTTTTTCGCTCGCCGTCATCGTGCTCTTCTTTACCTTGTTTTTCCTCGCGATCTACATCGGGAAGAATGCGTCCGACCGGTTTGGAAGATATCTTGCGATCGGCATGGGCTTCATCATTTTCTTCCAGGCGATGTTCAACCTCGGCGTCATCAGTGAGGCGCTACCGACGAAGGGCATGGCGTTGCCGTTCTTCAGCTACGGCGGAACCAACATGATCTCTGCCTGTATTGCCGTAGGCGTAATACTGTCCGTCGGCATTCATTCTTATCAGGACAAGAAACGTACCTTGCGCCACAATGTCTACTTCCGGGCATAAGCATTATTCCGTCTCGGAATTGACCTGTGAGATCAAGTCGCTCCTTGAGGAGCGTTTCACGAAGATTTACGTCGAAGCCGAAATCAGCGGCTGGCGCGTGTATCCTTCCGGTCATGCCTATTTTACGCTTAAGGACGGAGGTGCGCAGATTGGTTGCGTGATGTTCAAGACGTCGCTAGATCGCTGTAAGGCGCGAAGCGGACTCAAGGATGGCGCGAAGGTGCTTGTTTACGCTAATTGCACCGCCTACGCTCCGCGCGGCAACTATCAACTTGTCGTTCTTGCCGCAAAACTCGTCGGCGAAGGCGATCTTATGCAGCGATATCTCGAGCTTAAGGCGAAGCTTGAGAAGGAGGGTCTGTTCAACCCGGGAAATAAACGTCCACTCCCATTCATGCCCCGTCGTATCGGTATCGTTACCAGTGAGGCAGGAGCCGTTATCCATGATATGTGCACCGTGATGATGCGACGGTTTCCCGCGGTCGAGATCCGCCTCTGTCCTGCTCTGGTCCAAGGCGATGCCGCGCCTGCATCGTTGATTGCTGGGCTTGAGTATTTTAACGAGCTTTCGCTTCGTGGCGAAGGCCATCAGACTTCCGTTTCGTGGTCCCCCGATCTTGTCATTATTGCGCGAGGAGGCGGCAGCTTCGAGGATTTGTTCTGTTTTAATGATGAGGCGCTGGTTCGTGCGGTCGCCGCATGCAAGGTTCCGATCATATCGGCGGTGGGGCACGAAACGGACTTCACACTCTGCGATTTCGCCGCCGACAAGCGTGCCGGCACGCCGTCAATTGCGGCGGAAATCGCGGTTCCAGTCTTGTCCGATCTGAAAGCACAGCTTTCGGACATCGGTTTGCGACTTGGTAATGCGCTTCAGCGCCGTGGAGAATTCTTCGCGCAGCTTCTGGATCATCTGTCCGATTCGCTCGCCTCAGCGCTTTCAATTGCCGCCACCCGAGCAGAACAGCGTATTGACCGTGCGGCAGTACGGCTCGAGCCGACAATGCGTTTCGCCTGTTCGAAGTCCGAGTCCAGGCTGGTTAAGGCGTCCGAAAAACTCTCGCTTTTATCGCCCTATGGAGTTTTGGATCGCGGATATGCGCTAGTGACGGATTCCGCAGGAACCGTCGTACGTGATGCTGCGCAGGTTGAGCTTGGAGGCGAAATCAAGGTCCGCCTAGCCCGCGGCGGAATTGCCGCGGAAGTAAAAAATGTGGTATAATTGATATCCTCAAAAGGAGGTAATTGATGAGAGATCTCTTTATCGTCGGTGCTGGTGGCTTCGGGCGTGAGGCCGTGTGGACGGTTGAGCGTATCAATAAGGCTTCTCAACAGCCGCAGTGGAACGTGATTGGCTTCGCCGATGACGATCCCGCCAAGTCCGAAGGCAATTTCGAGGGTTACCCGATGCTCGGCAGCTGCGAGAAAGCCTCTCATGACTACCCTGGGGCGTCAGTTTTCATCGCGATTGGCGACAACGCGATCCGTGAGAAAATCTACCGTCAGCTTCGCGGTCATGACTTTCCCGCACTGATAGATCCTTCCGCCCAGGTTTCCCCGACGACTGAGTTCAAGCATGGCACCTACATCGCCTGCGAGGCTGTTGTTTCTGTCGGTACGGATATTGGCAAGTTTGTGATCATTAATGCCCGCGCGGGGATTGGTCACGATTCCAAGGTCGGTGATTTCTGCAATGTGTGTCCGGGCGTTTCGCTTTCTGGCCACACGACTCTTGAGGACCATGTCTTTATGGGTACCAATAGTTGCACCGCCCCTGGCATGAATGTCGGAAAGGGCGCTACGATCTGCTGCGGTACTCCTGTACTCAAGAATGTTGATTCGGGGACCACTCTTTCGCCATTTGGCTCGTTGAAGAATTGAAGTTGGGTTTAAGGTCGACAGTGGCGGTTCAGGGGTGAAGTGGGTTCTCTATAATCTTCTTTTCGCAGTTGTTTATCCGTTTCTGCTGCCTGGATTCCTGGTTCGGATGGCGAAGCGCGGCGGTTATGCCGCGCGCATGGGCGATCGCTTCGCTCTCTATCCGAAAGAGGTGCTTGCGCAGCTGATGCCAAACGGCAAGCCAGTCTGCGGCCACGAACCAACAACCACCAATCACGAACCACGAACTACGGACTTCGTTTGGATCCACGCTGTCTCCGTTGGAGAAGTACAGGTCGCTGGACAACTGATGCGCGAGTGGCGAAAGGCCGACCCATCTGTTCGTTTTTGTTTTTCTACAACCTCTTCTACCGGCTGGAAGATCGCGGAGCGTGAACTCGCCGCCATTAATCCTGCAACTCAGGTCTCTGATCTCCTAATATACAATCCGCTGGATTTTCCGAATTTCGTGAAGAGCGCGCTCAAGACGATCCGTCCCCGTGCGATCGTGCTGACGGAATCTGAGATCTGGCCGAACTTCATCTTGAAGGCGAAGAAGATGGGGATCCCGCTCTTCCTCATTAACGCCCGCGTCAGCGATCGTTCCGCTCCACGTTACAGGTTTGCGCGCTATTTCTTCAAGGATGTCTTCGGGGCCTTCACGAGGATCTTCGCGCAGTCCGACCTCGATGCCTCCCGTATTCGTGCCGCAATGCGTCCCGAGGATGCTGATAAGGTTGTCGTCACTGGGTCCTTCAAGTTCGACGTCGCTAAGCGCAATGAGGCGAAAGAGGCGGAGCTGAAGGAGTGGATCTTTGGGGAGGAGTTGAAGACTCAAATTGAAGGTGAAGATCGGAAGGCTAAGATTTTGTTGGGAGGCTCGACCTGGCCTGGCGAGGATAAGGTCTTATTAGACATTTACAAATCCATTCTTCAACTTCAACTTCCCACTTCAACTCTACTCGTTCTCGCTCCGCGGCACTTTGAGAAGGCGGATGAAGTGGAGGTCAATATCAAGTCCGCTGGCTTTACCTGTATCCGCCGCAGCCGTGGCGAATCGTTCCGTTCTCGGCCTTCGGCCTCGGCCTCCGGTCCCGGGCCCGTCTATCTCTGCGACACGACCGGTGAGATGATGGGTCTCTTCGGAATCTGCGACGTCGCCTTCGTCGGCAAGTCGCTCTGCGCGCACGGATCGCAGAACATGATCGAGCCGTGTCTCTGTGGAAAGCCGACATTTGTCGGACCTTACACTGAGAACTTTCGTCCTGTGATGAGTGATTTGCTTGCTGCGGACGCGATTGTCCAAGTGAAGGACGCGGAGGCGCTCAGGTCAAGGATTGTCGAGATCTTTTCACGTGACAACGATGTCTCGTCCGCGCTTGGCGAGCGCGCGAAGGCGGCGGTGTTGAATCGTCGTGGTGTAGTGCCGCGGTGCGTCGCGGCAATTCGGGAGGCGATGGTTTGAGCGGCAAGGGGATTCGGAGGCTGTTTCGATGGACGGCGTGTGGTGTCGTTCTTGCGGCGCTTGCGGTCGCGTTGACGCTGATCTTCGAGGAAAAGCCCGAGAAGGTGCGCCTTTGGCCGGAGGCGTGTCCGGTGGTGAGCAACGTGATTGAGACGATTACCCATGTGTTCGCGCCAAATGGAGATTTCATCCGTCTTGACGTCCGTAACCTTACCTGCAGTGAATTCGAGGGGCGTCTTCGCGGCGTTTCCGACGCGGCGACGCTGTGGACCCCCGGCAACGGTGATTGGTTAATCATCGGTGCGAAGAATGGCTGCACGAATACTCTGGCGGCGGCGATGGATGCGTTTGCGAATGAGGAGATCGCCTTTTCGTTTCCAGAGGTTTTCGCTAATTGCGTCGGAACCGTCGGGGAGATTCGTGCCGCGTTCGGACACATCGATCCGACAGACGGTGTCGTGCCGCAGCTGTTTGTCACGAAGGACATACCAGACTTTGCCTGGCTGACGGACGGCGATATGGATGCGGATATCGTTAAGAGGACGCGCCAGGAAATGCGGTCGATGCAGGTTTTGCGCAGGATTGTGCTTGAAGGCGAGATGTACGCGAGGGAGCTGAAACAGGAGGAGGCGTTCGCCAAATGGTCCGCCGCCTTTCGGCTAGCGCCGAATGACACGTTGTTGCTAGAGCGTGTGCATCATCTTCTGCTAAATGCCGAGGTTTTCTATAAGGTTGGTAAGTACGGAATGGCGTGTAAGTGCTATGAGACGCTGTTGCGCATTAAGCCGGACGACTATGTCGCAGCCATGAATCTTGCCGAATGCCTCAAACGGACCGGCCAGCGCAAGCTCTACGAGGCGGTTTTGAAGAAGGCCGAATCTCTCGCCCCCAAAACGCCATCTTCGGGTAATTTGTGATATAATTAAACTACTATGTTCAACAACAAGGTCTATCATAAGATTGACGCTTTGTCTGGTTCGGTCGCAACGCTTCGCGCCGAGGGCGTCAAATATAACGAAATCGCCGAAGTCGAAAGCCGCGCGGGAACTTCGCTCGCGCAGGTGATCAAGCTGGACGGACCTAACGTGACACTTCAGATCTTCGCTGGCGCCCGTGGCGTGGATACGTCCGCAAAGGTCCGCTTTCTCGGCGAAACGATGAAGGTACCCTATTCCAAGGATCTGCTCGGTCGCGCTTTCACTGGTTCGGGAGTCCCGCGTGATGGGGGTCCGGCAATTTCGGATAATCCCTCGCCGATCGGTCAGCCTTCGGTCAATCCGGCGAAGCGCATTATGCCTAACCGCATGGTCCGTACGAACATCCCGATGATCGATCTGTTCAATTCGCTTGTGGTCTCGCAGAAGCTTCCGATCTTCGCGGCGGCTGGCGAGCCTTACAACGAGCTTCTGGCGCGTATCGCGCTTCAGGCCGACTCTGATGTCATCATCATCGGAGGCATGGGCCTCAAGTATGACGAATACTTGAAGTTCCGTTCGACGCTCGACAAGTCCGGTGCGCTCGCGAAGACCGTGATGTTTGTCCATACTGCGGCGGACCCGATCGTGGAGTGCATGCTCGTTCCCGACGTTTCGCTCGCGGTCGCGGAGAAGTTCGCGCTCGAGGGCAAGGATGTGCTGGTGCTGCTGACGGATATGACCTCGTTCGCTGACGCCATGAAGGAGATCGCGATCACGATGGAGCAGATACCCTCGAACCGCGGCTATCCGGGCGATCTTTACTCTCAGCTTGCGGCGCGTTACGAGAAGGCGGTCGACTTCGACGGCGCGGGTTCGATCACGATTCTTGCGGTCACCACGATGCCCGGCGGCGACGTCACGCATCCGGTGCCGGATAACACGGGATACATCACCGAAGGTCAGTTCTATCTGAAGAATGGACGCATCGAGCCGTTCGGGTCGCTTTCCCGTCTCAAACAGCAGGTCAACAAGGCGACGCGCGAAGACCACCGTACCGTCATGGACGCGATGATCAAGCTCTACGCCCAGTATAAGGAGACGATCGAGAAGCAGTCCATGGGCTTCAAGATGTCCGCCTGGGATCAGAAGCTACTCAAGTACGGTGCCGACTTTGAGAAGAACATGATGGATCTCTCCGTCAACATTCCGCTTGAAGAGGCGCTGGATCTCGGCTGGAAGATTCTCGCCGACAATTTCGAGAAGGGCGAGGTCGGTATTCCGTCCAAGCTCTCCGACAAGTTCTGGCCCGCGAAATAATGTGTTTAATCAAGGCCGGTGAGGTCTGGGTCCGCGTCGGCAAGAACAAGTGGCAGTCCCGCAACTGCGGCGCGATCGTGATGGGCAAGAAGGCCCCTGATCGCTGCCCGGTCTGCGCCCATCCGCGCGCCTACTTCTCGTATTTGTGGCGATTCCCATTAGCCGGTTTGTGATATAATAGAAGCAAATGGCAGCGATTAAATTTTTGAAGGTAAAGGGGACGTGGCGCGAGGTCGCGGATGCGGCGCGCACCACGATCAGGTTGGACGAGGGGACCAAGGAACCGTCGTCGAAGTGGAAGAAGAGGATTCTCCTCGCCGAGCATTCTCCAATCCGTAAGCTCTGCTTCAACTGGAAGTGGATCGATCTACCCTATTGGGTGAGCGTCCACTTCGTCCGTCATAAATACGGCATCGAGCATTTCGTCTCGACCCAACGAACCGACCGTACGGGCGTGCAGCGCGACGCGAATCGTCAGGACGCGCCGGTGATGCATGAGTGTTTCGCTAATGCGCAGGCCGTGATGTTCATCTCCCGCCGTCGGCTCTGCGGACAGGCCAGCGCCGAGACCCGCGCTGCCTGGAAGCTGGTCGTGGATGAGATCGCGAAGAAAGAGCCAGAAGTCGCGGCGTGCTGTGTTCCAGAATGCGTGTATCGCGGTTTCTGTCCCGAATTCAAGCCCTGTGGCTTTTGCGATTCCCCCTCCTTCAAGAAGATGCTTGAGACGTACAGAAGAGTTGAAGTTAAGAGTTGAAGTTGACGAGCGGATTCTCGTTGTTTATAAATGTAAACCACCGCTCTCCAACTCCAACTCATAACTCCAACTTCTAAATTACCGCTCTCCAACTCCAACTC
>CAMGEN010000061.1:0-9525 GCA_946055075.1 uncultured Verrucomicrobiota bacterium
AATGGTTGATGTCTGCGAGTTGACGAAGTTCACGGCGAGCGGCAGGGTGTTGCGGCTGGTGATGGATATTGCCGCGGCGCTTGAGCGCTACAAGATCGCGATGGAGGGTCCGGAAGGTGTCCGGCTCCGCAAGCTTAACCGCATCCGGACGGTTCGCGGCACGACGGCCATCGAGGGCAACACGCTCACCGAGGCGCAGGTCACGGCCATCCTCGCCGGAAAGCGCGTTGCGGGCTCTAAACGCGAAATCGACGAGGTGAAGGGGGCGTTTGCTGCCTACGCGGCCGTTGAAGGGCTTGATCCACTGTCGCCCAAAGACCTCTTGAAGGCGCATGCCTTGATGACCATGGGGCTCGTTGACCGTCCGGGCAAGTGGCGTAATTGCAATGTCGGCGTCTTCAATGCGCAGGGCAAGGCGATGCACCATGCGCCGCCGTGGGACCAGGTGCCGTTGTTGATGAAGGATCTCTTCGATTGGTTCAAGCGCTCGAAGGAAGTTCCGCTCGTCAAGAGCTGCATCTTTCATTTTGTGTTCGAGACGATCCACCCGTTTTCCGACGGCAACGGACGGCTGGGACGGCTCTGGCAGACGGCGATTCTCGGCAAGTGGAATCCGCTTTTCTATGCCGCGCCGGTCGAGAACATGGTCTACAGCCATCAGCGACAGTATTACCGTGCGCTTCACCGGTCGCAGGTCACGGGCGATGCCGCGCCGTTCGTCGAGTTCATGCTGAATGTCATCCTCCGTACGATCAAGGCGAAGGGCGAGCTGAAAGGTAGGGAGAAAAGTAGGGGGAAAAGTAGGGAGAAAATCCTCTCCTTGCTTCGTTCCAATCCAACCCTGACGCAATCGTCCCTCGCGCGGCATCTCGGACTGTCGGTCAAGGCGATTGAGAAGAATATCCGCATTCTCAAGGATGCGCAGCGTCTCCGCCGCATCGGTCCCGACAAGGGCGGCCACTGGGAGGTGGCGTAAGGCAATCGCAAGTGTTTGAGATTGACCCTCTTGATGCGGTTTGATATCATAGGGGGGTAATGAAAACTTATAACTGTCCTGAGTGCGGGGCGAACGTGCCTCTTGCGGATATGAATGTTGCGGCGGATGTTGCGCTGTGTCGTTCCTGCGGAGCGCGGTCGCGGATTGCCGAACTGCGCGAGAGTGGGGATGAGGCCAGTGATTACAAGGCGCTTTCCGGTCCCGCGCCGAAGCACGTGACTGTCATCCGCGATATGAACGATCCGAGCGGTAAGGTGGAGCTCCGCTACTGGCGATTCAATCCGGTCGTGCTCTTCCTGATTCCGTTCACCTGCGTGTGGAGCGGCATGTCGATCGGAGGCATTTACGGATCGCAGATCGTCAAGCATGCGATCGACTGGAAGCTTTCGCTCTTCGGCATTCCGTTCCTGATCGGCACGGTGGTGCTTGTCGGCGTCATCCTGAACCTGCTGTTTGCCCGGCGGCGGCTGTTTCTCGAGTATCGGCACGGCAGCTACTCGTCCAAGGTCTTCGGCATCGGGCGCACACATCACTTCGACCTTACCCGCGAGACCGAGTTGTCCGTAGATCAGGCGGCGATGCAGCCGAAGGGACAGGTGGCTAACTTCATGATCCGCGTCAAGAACGGCAACATCAGCACGAAGGTCTGCTCTTACTGGGACGAGGACGCGCTTGATTACGCAATCGCGATGATGAAGCGCTACCGCGCATAGGAAAGCCGCGGTTCTTTTGATATAATAGCGGCATGTTCGACGAATGTGCAGGGAATTTCTCCCATAAGCGGCTGAAGGCCGTGTTCTGGCTCCTGGCGGTGATCGCGTTCTTCGCGGCCGTCAGGTTCTATTACGTCAACCGCGAGTCGCCTGTCCGTGGCAACCGGCTGATTTCACTGGACGAATTCCGCGACCGGATGAAGGGCGCGTGGATCGGTCAGTCCGTCGGCGTCGCCTACGGTTGTCCGACCGAGTTCAAGTGGAAGGGACAGCTCGTCGACGAGGCGGCGATGCCGGTATGGAATCCGTCGCTGATCAACGAGACGTTCAATCAGGACGATCTCTACGTCGAGATGACGTTCATGGCGACGATGCTCGAGAATGGCGTGACTGTCAGTTCGCGTGAGGCGGGTATTGACTTCGCCAACAGCCGGTACCGTCTCTGGTGCGCGAACCATAACGCGCGGAACAACCTGCGGAACGGAATCGCCGCTCCGGCGAGTTCTCATCCCGCGTTTCATCCCACGACGGACGACATAGATTATCAGATCGAGGCGGATTTCTCCGGCATCCTCGCGCCCGGAATGCCGCAGGCGGCGGTCGATTTCGGCGAGACGTTCGGACGGATCATGAACTACGGGGACGGATTGTACGCTGGACAGTTCGTCGGTGCGATGTACGCCGAGGCGTATTTCGTCACTGACCGCGTGGAGGTCGTCGAGCGCGCGTTGCGCGCGATCCCGCAGGAATCGCGGTATGCCGCGATGGTCCGTGATATGCTCGCGTGGTACAAGGCCGACCCGAAGGACTGGAAGGGGGCGTGGCGCAAGGCCGTCGACAGATATCAGTCCGACGACATGCTTGGCAAGGTCTCGTTCCGCGAGATCGACGTGAAGATCAACGGAGCGATGGCGCTGCTCGGGTTCCTTTACGGCGAAGGTGATATGGAACGGACGATGTATATCTCCACTGCCGGCGGATACGATTCCGACTGCAACCCTTCGACGGCGTGCGGAGTGCTCGGGACAATGATCGGCTTCAGCAGGCTTGATCCGAAGTACCATTCGGCGCTGAGCAAGACCAATCGCTGGGAGTTCACCGATTTCGACTGGGACGGACTGGTGGCGTCCAGCGAGAAGCTTTCGCGGGAGATTCTGCTCAAGTACGGCGGCTCGGTCGTCAAGAACTCGTCCGGCGACGAGATCCTCTCGATCCCGCAGCAGACGGTCCGTCCATCTGCGTTTTTCGATTCCAAGGCGCCTGGAGCCGCGCCGGCGGAGGATAAGCTCTCAGAAGAGGAACGCGTTCGCATCCTCTATCTTCCGTGCGGGAAGGAAGGCGCTCAAAGCGTCATGAAGGACGGATATCCTATGTGAAAGAGTCAGTGAAGTAATAGTGGAATCGCAGTTAATAGCAGTTTTTGAATTCGTTCGATACGTCATATTGGCGGTTTTCGGATCGATGTTCATAACGGAAATTGTTAAGGCCGTTTTTCATAAAAAATTTCGTAAATACACATTCCAAGGACTGATGGTGTTTATCATCGGTTCTGTTTTCTCTACGATAAGTGCGCAGAAGAGCGGATGTCCGGACGATGATTCAAATGATGGTGATATGGGAGGAATCGCGGGATTGCTGATTCCTTCGTGCGTTACCGATTCTGCTTCGTTGCGTAGTATGAATGACACGGAAGATAATCCGGAAGGTAGTGACGTATGGTGTCTGACGAACAGAGTTTCATTCGATTCGTTTGCGATGACTACGACAAGTCGCGTGTTCGGTATTGGTTGGTCGCAAGGACTGTCGTCCTATTTTCCGCTGCTTGATTTGGCATATAAGCAGGATTTGACGAACGAAGAATGGTCGGTTTTCAGGACAGAGGATGTCGGAGGATCGATGACCAATGGAATCGTCGTGGATGTCCCTACCGCTCAGATACCGACGAATTCGGTGGCTGATAAGGCTTTTTATATGACCTTTATGCGAAAGGACCCGAATCCGTTACGGAATACTGACGGAGATTATTTTACGGACCTTGAGGAACTTGGAGCATCGGAGATCCTTACTGACGACGGATGCGTCTGGTATGATGTCTCTTCATCTGGAACGGATTTGTTGTATCCGTATTATCAGCGAGCAGATCTCGAGGCGGACGTGGATTTTCAATCCCCTCATGTATTTAACGGAATCGCTTATTCTGGTGCAAGGGTTACTCTTGACGGCAAGGTGTATTTCAAGGGTGCGGCGTTGACGAGGATCAATACCGCCTCGTGTCCCAGTGTTCGCTTGTTTGGCATCGAGCCCATGGCTGACGCCTGGGGCTGGGGAAGCGGAGTGTATTTCGGGACGGTGGTAAGCGACGGACAGACCTATGATGTGATAGAGTATCTCAATATCGGCATGTATGAGTATATTGACGAACCTGTAAGTCCGTTGATCTCGTGCGAAGTCATCATTCCCCGGTCAGAGCCGGATGCGATATATGTAAGTTATGCGAATGTCGATGACGAGATTCGCAATGCTGATTCATGGCTGGGGTATGTAGATACGTCACTTGAAAGCGTGTTCGTGTCAAACGGATACTACCAGATTGAATATCCGGCCGGGTCGCCGCGTCCGGTTCCGTACATGACGGTCAGATATCAGATAGGCACCGGAACCGATCCGCGGATCTATGACGATTATACGCCTCCGGCCTGCGGTCAGACGGCTGCCGAGCGTGCGCTTGTCGAAACATCCGTCGGCCACAATCTGACCAACGGACTCTACGAGCTGACAGCATCGGTGACCAACAATCCGGTTGTGCCGGTCAGAATCACAGTCGGAGACCGTTCGGTGACGATGACGAATCGCGGCGAGTGCGTGTTCCTGTGCGAGAAGGGAGTCCAGTACCAGCTTGCGGTCTCCCC
Source organism: uncultured Verrucomicrobiota bacterium (assembly GCA_946055075.1). Taxonomy (GTDB): domain Bacteria; phylum Verrucomicrobiota; class Kiritimatiellia; order RFP12; family UBA1067; genus UBA1067. Next base: position 4,620 of record CAMGEN010000061.1, read on the forward strand.
GTCGTATTTCTCGTCCGTCGAATTTTCTGCCCGGGATGACATAGCGCCGCCGATGATGATGACTGGTGCCGGCGGTTCTGCGGGCGCGGTGTGGACGGTGGACAATCGCTTGACGTTGGTGCCGCCGAGCGGTTCTGTTTTTGGCAGCTGCCTTTGGCTACCGACGTTTACTGCCGGGCCGAACGTTCTCGGACATTGGTATCCGGATGACGGCGGAATGCGGTTCACGGCGTATCTGACCGACTATCCCGGATCCAACTCCGTCAGCTATGCCTGGTCCTGCGCGGATGAAAACGTGCATATCGCTTCGCCCTCGTCGGAATCGACGATGGTCTCGCTCCAGAATTCCCCAGGCTGGGGATCAGCCGATCTTTCGGTGACGGCTACGGTCGACGGATACACATTGTCTTCGACTCTGGCGAATCTTGAATACGGTACTCACTCTTCGCCGCAGGTTACAGTTCAACTGATACAACCTGATTATGTCTTTGTTGACGGAGAATTTAAGCCGATAGAGATTAACTGTACGCTAGAAGGGGATAAGTTCGGTTCGTTGCAATTATCTCAAATTAGTGGGAATGGTAAGGTCCGTTTTCGTCGACAAGCGAATGGTGGGCCGGTTGAACGGTTGCCGTTAACTATTGACGCGTTTTATCCCGTGCAGTACGAGTTGTATGTCGAAGGCGAGAATGTAAGCGATATATGTAATGATATTGGTATTCGCTTAGAGTATTTCGGCAATGATGGAGACTACAAGCGAATTGATCGGTATTTTACATGCGCCAAGGTGGATAAGGTGCAAGTTAGTTCCTTGGTCGCAGGTGGTTCAGCGAATCCTCCACCATTTGAAGGACAATCGAATTATGTTTTCAATGTCCAGCACAGTATTTCGCCCGATAAGCATTTGCCTATTTTCTTTAAGGATGTAAAGACTGATGATTTTGGAGTTTCCGATTTCAGCGTGAGAATTTCCCTTGATGTGCTGCCGTCAGGGTTTGCACCGGTTGGAGAAATGGCGACATGGTTCATGCTTAAGCCGAGTCCAGATTCTGGATATGTATCATCGCGAGATGCGACATCTGCAGATTTCTGTAATCCTAAGGTTGGCGGCGTCTATAAGATCGGCTGTGTATACGCAGGTTCGCCAACGAATACATGTAATATTGTTTTGCCATTGGCCGGCGCGGCAATCGATTCTGTGATCGCTTCTGATTTGGAAAAGGCTGATCGGGTGGCTAATTTTTTGGTGGCAAGCTATAGTATTTATGAACGACAGCAACCACGCTTTGGGCTCCAATGGTTTAACAATAATGGAATGGGTGATTATCTTGGTCGGCCTGATTCTGCAAATGAAGAAACGGTATGGGAATATAATCAGGTTAATGATGATACCGGCATGGGGGCGGTAGCGACATGGTTTGGTTTGCCAATTAGGATCGCGAAAGCGAGTAATTTTATGGTTGGGTATGAAACTACAAAGATCGGTGTTTGCAAATTTATGCAACAGCTTTCGCAGGTAATAGGCAATTGGAACGATGATTCTGCAAGTTTGAGTTGGGATGCAGGTGTTGCCGTTGCGAACGGTAGTAACTATGTCGAATATGTGTCTGCCATGGTTTCAAATTCGTGGAGTGAAGTTGATGGGAAAGTTGGTCGCTTGTGGCCAAATGCTTTGCCGTGCGATAATCATGTTGACGGTGATTCGCTGACAGATTACAATTATCAATTTATATCACCAGGTTTTTTGGAAAGGATAATGAAATGAAAGCAATTGCAATAGTCTTAATTCTTTTTGCATCACTTACCGTTGTTGGTTCGTCTGCAACTAATGATTTTGTTGTAGTAACAAATGATTGGTATCAGGGAAATTTTAGTAATGTGCTTTCATATGCGCGTCAAAGAATGGCGATAAATACTAACGATATCGTCGCTGCGAATATAATGGTTGATTATGATGTTGCGTTTTCAAGTAAGGTGTCGATTTCAAACTCGATTGATCGTTTATTGGCATGTGAGAATATGATTACCAACGCGAAATATCGTGCGATTAGTGATATTATGCGTCCGTACTGGATTGTTTATCAAAGACAGAAGTTACCGTCTTTTACGCAAGCAGACCTTGCTGAAAGAAATGAAAAGGCAAAACGACCGGGAAGAGAAATGGTAAGTTCATATATGCTTCGCCTGCTTTGGGATGAAGGATTGTGGTAAAATTCTAAATGCCATGTTTATCAGTTGCTGGGTTCGTAATATCATGGTAGCGCCGGAGGGAACAATGTCAATCCAAAATTTGAAGCTTGGGCACTTAGGAAAGGAGTAAGTTATGAATACGTTGATTATCGCGATGCTCGCGGCGGTGACCGTCGACTTCGGCGAGGTGACGGGTCCGGTGAAGGAGCTCAACGGCGTCAACAACGCGCCGATTCGGTTCAATGACATGCAGTGGGAGATGCATAACGCGAACATCCCGTTCGTGCGCACGCATGACACCTTCGGCGCATGGGGCGGAAAGTTCGTGGACATCCATAATGTGTTCCCGGATTTCACTGCTGACGAGAATGATCCGAAGAGCTACGACTTCGCGTTTACGGACCGCTATTTAAAGAGCATCGTCGACGCGGGCGTGAAGATCTTCTTCCGTCTCGGCGAGACGATTGAGAATAACTACAAGATCAAGACCTACTATATCAATCCTCCGAAGGATCCAGCGAAATGGGCGCGTGTCTGTGAGCACATCGTGCGTCACTACAATGAAGGGTGGGCAGACGGATTCAAGTGGAATATCGAATACTGGGAGATATGGAATGAACCGGACAACGATCCGATGTGGACTGGCACGGCGGAACAATACTTCGAACTCTACGCCGCGGCATCCTCGCATCTGAAGCAGTGCTTCCCCCTGCTCAAGATCGGCGGCTATGCGTCCAGCGGATTTTATGCGACCGATACTCGTCACGACTGGGAGAAGAAGGAGTTCATCCAGTCCTTCCCCGGCTATTTCGAGAAGTTCCTCGCGTTCGTGAAGGAGCGTAAGCTGCCGCTGGACTTCTTCTCGTGGCATCTCTATACGGACGAACCCGAACGCATCCTGCGCCACGCCGAATTCGTCCGCGGCAAACTTGATGCGGCGGGTTTTGCGAAGACGGAATCCATTCTCGACGAATGGAACTGCATTGAGTTCGGCTCGATGAATGACACGACTTTCGTCGACATCAAGGAGGCAAAGGGAGCGAGCTTCGTCGCCGCGGCCTTCGCGTTGATGCAGTCCAGCTGCGTCGATAAGGCGATGTATTACGACGCGCTGCCGACGCGGAGCTATTGCGGACTGTATTATTTCCCCACAATCAAGACGACCCCGTGTTACGAGTCGTTCGCGCAGTTCGGAGAGCTGCTGAAGCTCGGCAATGCGGTCCGTTGTCGGAGTGGCGAAAATAACGTCTACGCGGTCGCGGCGAAGTCCGCGGACCGTCCTGAATGTGCGATCCTCCTTGCCAACTATTCCGCGGAAGCGAAGGAATTCGATCTCGACGTGAAGGGTGGCAAGTTCGCCGAGAAGCGCATCGCGCTTCCGCCGTACGGCACGAAGTTTCTGCGCTCGCTGCCGGCGTTGACGGTCGATGACGATCATGGTGCGATTCTGGATGAGACGCCTGAATACGTCGTCACTCCGGAGAATGGAGTCTGGGACGTCGAATACGGCACGACTGACGATCCGAAGGATCTCTCATTCCGGTTCAAGCTCGTCCGTTATGCCGACGGCATCGGCGTGAAGGCAAGGGTCGTCGACGACAGTATTGTGACGGACGACTGCAAGCCTGCGACATTGACGTGTCCAAGCTGGGACGATGATAACCTTGAATGCTTCTTCGACGGCGATAACGACAAGTCGCCGGATGCGCGTGCGGGGGACGGGCTCAACTACGGCGGAGAATTCACTTTCGTAGCGAATGGTGCGGCGCAGAGCGACTTCTCTGGCTGGCCGAAGAGTTTCGGTAACATGTGGATTGGCAGCATCACGACCAATACGCTCGAGAACGGTTCGAAGGAACTCGTCTACGATATGTTCTTCTCCTGGGGTTGTCTCGGTAGGAAGATGGCGCCGGATCTGGATGAGGAAGTCGCCTTCGGGTTTAATATCTGCGTTCACGACGATGATGATGGCAAGCGCAATGACCACGCGCTTTATTGGAAGGGCAATCCGGCGCGTCCTTATCGCGACGAGTCCGCATTTGGCACTATCGTATTCAAAGGCAGGTAAATGGACGTCGTACTCATATGCTGCGGCTGGATGCTGCTCGCCCTCGGACTCATCGGATGCTTCGTTCCGTTGATTCCCGGTCCTCCGGTCGCGTTCTGTTCGCTGTTGGTGGCGCTCGCGGTAGGAGATCACTCTTCGCCGACGATGAACTGTCTCGTCATCGCCGGTGTCGTCACTGCGGTGGTGACGGTTCTTGATTATGTCGTTCCTGCGTGGGGCGCGGCGAAATTTCATTGTTCGTGCGGTGGCACTTTCGGATGTTTCGTCGGTACGATCGTCGGACTCTTCTTCCTGCCGATCGGTATCATTGCGGGACCTTTCCTCGGTGCGCTTCTCGGCGAACTGCTCGCGGGCAAAAAACTCGGGTCCTCCCTATTCGGCGCCCTCGGCGCGCTTGTCGGTTTCCTCACCGGCGTCCTCCTGAAGGTTTTCTGCTGTGGCCTTCTCGCCTACTGGTTCTTCATTTCCGTCACTTGATACTCAGAAAAGGCGTTGCTGAAAAATGAACAAACGCTTCTTGGTCAACATGGTCGTCTACATAGAGAAGTGACGGAGATGATCGACTGAAGTCTGAAATTCCCGCTTAAGGACCAGCGCGTGATGCGCGTTTAGGCCGTTTCTTTTTCGTCGGCGGTAGATACGTTGCCT
>CAMGEN010000062.1:0-9344 GCA_946055075.1 uncultured Verrucomicrobiota bacterium
CACAAACATTTACTGTTTTCTCAACTACCGACTTTCAAAGAGCAATCGTTGGCCCAGAGAGGCGCAACGGGTGCATAGTATACTACAAATCACGGACAGTTGACAAGGGGGTTTTTCAAGATTTTTTGAAAAAATTTTTCAAACACAAAATGTCGTATCACAGAGGAGGAAACTACGCCCCATGTTGCGCCTCGATCCTACTCGATCGAGGCGGCAGATGCGAGAATTTTAGCGAATTTCTGCGAAACACTAGCAGAAATCCTGAGCGTCAACTCGCCACTGCCGCTATTATTTTAAAATCCCGCGAAAGATCAGCGGAAGAAAATCATCAGACCGTTCTTCGCGGCGGATGCCTGGAGCTCGTAACAGCCGATGTCGATGGCAGCGCCAACAATGCGCGATTTACCGGCGAGATCCACCTGCGCGAGCTGCGGCACCTCGGCGAAGGTTCCGCCGACATCGATCATCGGCGATTCTTCCTTCACACGGTAATTGCCGTTGGCATAATCGACGAAACACGCCGCGCGCATCGCATTCGTAATGTTCGACTCATCGGCAGTATGGAGACCGGTCAGACCATTAGTACTTTTCGCGTAGAAAATCTCAATAGGACGTTCCGTAGCACAGTTTTTGAAACAGACGGTCGGAGGCGTCATGTGCGCAGTACCTCCCAGCATAGGATTCAGCGCTTGTCCGTTCTGATCGTTTCCGAAAATCGCGCAGTTGACGACCTTCGAGCTCTTGGAGAAGCCGCCTTGCGCCGCATACACATAAACGACCGCGGCACTATCGGCATTCACCACATTGACGATCGTGCAGTTATCAAGGATTCCGTTCGCCGAGACCTTGACCATTTCGCCGCCACCGCGCGTGCCGTTCTCGGTGCCGTAAACATAATCGATTCGATAGTCGCAGTCGTGAATCAGACAGTTGCTGGCCCGCCCATTGCCGACATACAGAACTCGAGTGCACGGCTGAGGATGACCGGACTTCGGCATCGAGTTACAACGCGAAATCTCGCAATGGGTGAGTAGTCCCGCGGCGAGATGGGCGGCCGCCGAACCCTGCTGATAGTTCGCGTCGGTCGTCGCGGCCGTGAGCCAGCAGTTCGAGACCGTGCCACCCTTGCCCGAGATGAGAAGATTGCCGCCGTCGCCGCCACTGGAAGTGTAACCGCCGGCCATCGTCAGATTCGCGACGAACGCGTCCGCGTGCTGAAGGACGAAGATACGATGATTCGCGGACTTGACCGTATTGGTGATGACGACATCGGTGTATTTGGCGCCCGTACCGAGAATACGGAGAGCCTTCGTAACCGTCATCTGTGCACTGATGGGATAGGTTCCCGGCGCAATGAAAATCGTCGCGCCGTCAACCGCCGCGTCAATCGCCGCCTGAACGGTCGTCGACGGTGTCTCGCTGCCGAACGGGAAGGCCGGAGCCACGCTTTCCGCATCGACATAAAGCTCGGCGGGCGAGAGCTGTAGCTTATCGGGAGAGACATAGGTCAATCCTCCGGCCTTTACGGACACCGTATAGGTTCCGGCGTCGGCATCGGCGAAATCGAGGTTGAAGGCCTTTCCCTCGGACATCTTATCCTCACCGGTCGTCTCGTTGTGGAGCGTCCAGAAATAAGTCGGCGAATCGACACCGATCGTATCGGCAGCGAACGAGACCGTGGTCGGGAGAGTCCGCTTGTCAGCGGTCCAGAAGAGACCGAGTTCCTGGACATCGGCCTGGTTCTCATAGCAGCCGATATCGGCCGTTCCGACGACGCGGGGCTTCCCGAGCAGGTCCGTCTCGCTCGTCGCGCCCGTGCGCGTTCCGCCGGCGTTCAGCAGCGGAGAGCCGGCGACGGGACGGAAATCTCCGTTCGCCCAATCCTTGAACACCGGCCGACAGCGGATGCAGTTGACGCCGCCGACGATCTCGAGATCGGCTGCGCAGTTCACATAGCAGGCACCGCGCGTTTCCGTATAGACACCGCGCGTCATCGATTCGGTGACCTTATTGCCGAAGATCGCGCAGTTAACCGCCTTCGCCGTGTCGCTGTCGATACGGATGCCGGCCGTGCTGGTACCCGTGTTGTCGACGACCGTGCAGTTGACCGCCGTCGCCGAGCCGGAAAGCTTGATCGCGCCTCCGTTCTTGCAGGAGCAACCGGTCACGAGCGTATCCTCGACAAGGCCGCCTTCCAGGCAGACGCCGGTACCATTGGCCTCGTCGTTGCTCGAAGTGCAGTTCCGAATTTCGCAGCGCGAGACGCGTCCGGCGACGACATAGATGCCGACGCCGGCCTGTCCGTGAGCCGGACCATTACAGCCGGTTACAATGCAATCTTCAACAACGCCATTCGCCAGATAGACGCCGCCGCCCTTCTGCACGCCGCCGGAATTCGAACTGTGAAGCGTACCGCCACTAATTGTCAAATGCTTGAGCGCAGCATATTCGTTCTCAAGATCGAAAATCGCCTTCGCATCCGACGCGCGAGTGATCGTCACCTTGGACGCATCCGAACTCATACCGATGATACTTACGCGTTTTGTCACGTAAACCGAATAGTAGTTGGCCACGTTCTTCGGCTGCTCATACGTGCCGTCCGCGACATAAACCGTACAATCATGCGCATCCGAAAACTCGTCAAGCGAATCAATCGCCGCCTGCAACGTAGCCATGGCGGTGCTGATCGTGTAACCGTTGTTCGCATCATTGCCGTCCATCGCCACATAGCGAACGTACGGATTGACCGACGAGTTCTTCACAACAACCGTAGCCGTCGCGGCATCACCGATCAGATACGGACCAGGATTTAGCGTCAGCATGACGTCTACATCCTCATCAATGGAAGTGGAATAAATCGGCTTGATTTCAATCGGAGCTTCTGACCCTCCTGCCGGAATCACCACGCTCGCTTCAATTTCCTCGTAGGTCTCGCCAGCAACCGCCGTGCCACCGATTGTATAAGAGACCGTGACATCAGAACCAACCGTCACTCCTCCGTCAACGAGCGACACCTTGAAGAAGCCGGAAGACATGTCCGTCTCGTCCGCGTCATTAACCCTCTTGATCTGAATCCCGCCGTTATAGACGGAACCGACGACAGCACGGACCGGAGTACCGTTTCTCGACTCGCCGACAATCGCACATTCGTACGTATGCCCGGCCAACATCCCGGTAACCGTCGTCGAATAGACGCCGGCCGAAGAGATTTTCTCACCACCGTTGAAATCCGCCTCAAACGACAGCTGCGAGTCCGCAACATCCGTCAGCACGGCCTTGAGCTTTCCCGCGCCTTCCGCAAGGACAAATGAAACATCGAAACCAGCCGTTGCATTGGCAGCCACGGCCGTGGACGAGAACTTCGGCATCGTCACATCCAACCTCTCCGCTGAACCCATCGCGAGGAAGCCGGCATCCGCCATCGCCGCATATTCAAGGGCAATATAATCCGCCGAGAACGCGGTTCCGGAAAGTCGCGCCTCGTCTATCGAACCCTTCCAGGAAATATCGCCGTCCACACCTCCGTATCCGTCAACGTCATTTCCGAGCACCTAGCGTTTCGTGCTGTCAGACGCCGTACCGATATTGGTATTCTGGGCGACGCACGCACCATTCGCATAGACATTGCAGGTCGTACCGAAAAAGACCAGCGTCACATACAGCCACTTCTCGTTTTCAAGACCGATGCTTGCATTCAGTTTCACTTTGTTTCCGCCGTAGATATCGACGCTCGGGCCGCCGCTATTGACCTCTACCGCAAGCCCGCCTTCACTCGCGTTCGACGCGGTTTTCTTATGGAACATATGATCCCAATAGTACTTCTGATTCTTGTGATAGAACCAGGCGGAGATCGTGAAGGTCCCGCCGAATTTCGTGCAGTCCTGATCCCCCGGAATCCATATTCCGCCCTTCTTTTCACCCTCAGCCTTGCCGCTGTTCATTCCGGCGTCCGAAATCCGACGTGCTCCTCCGATCATTCCCGAAACGCCGACCGTCCCGCCGAAGGCCTCGCCGTCGATCACAGCGCCGTTCGAGGTGGAATTCAAAACTTTAAGCGCCGTCGTTCCGCCGTCACCTTCAAGTTCGTTCAAGTGCCAGACACCGGCATAATTGCTCCAAGTGGCGGAAGCCGTCGCACCGTCTGACGCCCCGTTGCCGTAGTACATGTTGAACGCTGTCGAAGCGGAAAGCTCAGGGACCTTGACCCAGACGAGCGACTCGCCTTCAGGATTCCAGGTGTCGATTTCATGAGGATAGACCGTGATCGACGAACCGTCGTCGACGCCGAAAGCGAGGTCGGAACCGTCAGACGTGAAGTCGGAATACTTGAACCCATCGACCGATTTCGACAACCGCACCAGCACAGGCAAGTCCTTAGCTGACTTATCTCCGACTACCGCGGCATTGACGGTGATCGGCAGCTTCATCTTGAAGTCGATCAGCTCAACAGCGAAAAGATCAACCGTAACGAGCGCGCAAAGCGCGGCGGCGAGCAACGACAGTTTTCTCATGTGCTATCTCCGTGAACTACAATCGACATCGGGGCGAGAGAATGCCTCATCCAGTCTGACAATACACCTATAATACCATTTGACTTACCGAATGTCAAACAGAAATGGGAGACGGAGAGAAAAGTCCATTGATTCTGGCGCTCCCTTCTCACAGATCATCGCCGCGAAGAGCGATTCGTCGAACGCGACACGCACATCAGCGCCAACGCCCGCAAACCCGCGCGATGCGTGCGCGGATTATGCGGGCTTCAAATCGTCATCAACCTGACGGCAATGCGCCCACGCATATGCCGCCAGTCGGCGACGGATTCAGGAGTTTACTGCGGCGCGGCCGAGGGCGAAGGCCTTCTTGTTGACCTCAAGGAGCTTCGCCTTGGGTCCGGAAAGCATCTCCGTCATCGCCTGGATCCACTGTTCCTCCTTGAAGGGGCAGAACTTCGAGAGCGCACCCGCAAGCACCATATTCATCGTGCGCGCGTTGCCGACCTCAGCCTCCGCGATCTTCATCGCATCGACGAGCACAAGCTTCTTGCACGCCTTCTTGAGCATACCGTCAAGATCCTTTACCATCGGTTGCTGACCCGAAGAAACCGTCACCGGCACGAGGAAAAGGTCATTCACAAGCGAGACGCCGTCCTTCGCGACAATACCGGCGTTACGAACCGCCTCGAGTTTATCGAAGCTGACGAGGATGTCGGCCGTACCCTCCTGAATAATCGGCGAGGCGACTTCCTTGCCGAAGCGCACCTGACTCGTCACCGAACCTCCGCGCTGCGACATGCCGTGAATCTCGGACTTCTTGACGTCGTAGCCTGCGATCGCCGCGGTCTTCGCGAGAATGTCGGCCGTGAGGATGATACCCTGTCCACCGACACCCACTAGTGAGACATTGACAGTCTTCATGCCTCAACTCTTTCCACGACAATTTCAGGATCGATCTCCTGCAACCCAACCTCGATGCCCTGCTTGAGGGTCATCATGGCAAATGGACAGCTTCCGCAGTGCCCGACAAGCTTGAGGTAAACGACTTTGCCTTCGATCTTCACGAGTTCGAGATCACCGCCGTCGGCCTGAAGTCCGACACGCAGCTCCTCGAGCTTAGCCTTGATTTTCTCTTCCATAAGCTTCCTTCCTCCAATAATTACCTATTACCTATTACCTATTCCCTATTCCCCATTCCCTATTCCCTAATTTCCTCACCCGATGGTCGCATGGTACTCCTGCAACGACCTCACCCCGCCCTTGCCGCTCATCGCGGCGGCGATTCCTTCCGCGGCGGCGTAGACGGCGGCAAGCGTCGTGAGATACGGCAGCTTGTACTTGATCGACGCCTGACGGATGCGGCTGTCGTCCGCACGCGAATCGCGGCGGCCAGACGGCGTGTTGATCACGAGCTTCACGTCACGGTTCTTGATCGCGTCCAGGACATCGGGACGACCCTCGCCGATCTTCGCGATCTCCTTCGCGGGGACGCCGTGGTCGTTGAGCCACTTCGCGGTGCCTTCGGTCGCCTCGATCTCGAAGCCGAGCTCGGACATCTTGCGGATCGCCACCGCCGCGTCCTCGGGCTTCTCCGAGAGCGAGACGAGCACCTTGCCCTTCTCCGTCGGCAGCGACCAGCCGGCCGCCTCCTGCGACTTGAAGTACGCGAGACCGAAGGTGTCGGCAAGACCGAGCACCTCGCCGGTCGAACGCATCTCCGGACCGAGCACGGGGTCGACCTCCGGGAACTTGTCAAACGGCAGCACCGCCTCCTTCACGCCGAAATACGGAACGACGTGCTTCTCCTGCTCGAGGCCGAGGCCCTTTACGGTCTCGCCCAGCATGAGCTTCGTCGCAATGCCCGCCATCTGCGTGCCGCCAACCTTTGAGACCAGCGGGACCGTACGCGAGGCACGCGGATTCGCCTCGATGACATAGACCTTTCCTTCCGGATCCTCCTTCGTGAACTCGATCGCGAACTGCATGTTCATGAGGCCGACGACCTTGAGCTCTTTGGCGATGCGGCGGGTGTAGTCGAGCAACGTCTGCTGATTGCGCTTCGAGATGCCCTCCGGCGGCAGCACGCAGGCCGAGTCTCCGGAATGAATTCCGGCGTATTCGATGTGCTGCATGATCGCGGGGATAAAGATCTCGCTGCCGTCAGAAAGCGCATCGGCCTCGCACTCCATCGCGTGACAGAGGAAGCGATCGAGGTAGAGCGGACGGTCGGGCGTCACGCCCACCGCACGGTCGACGTACTCGCGGAGCATCGTCTCGTCGCAAATGACCTCCATGCCGCGTCCGCCGAGGACGAACGAAGGACGGATGATCAACGGATAGCCGAGCTTCTCAGCGCACTTGAGCGCGCCGTCGAGGTCGCTCGCCATCATCGACTCCGGCATCGGGATGCCGAGCCTGTCCATCGTCGAATGGAAGAGGTCGCGGTCTTCGGCGAGGTCGATCGAATCAACCGAGGTGCCGAGGATCCTGCAGCCAGCCTCTTGAAGGCCGCGCGCGATGTTGAGCGGAGTCTGGCCGCCGAACTGGACGATCACGCCCATGGGCTTCTCGGCCTCGTAGATCTGCAGCACGTCCTCGACCGTCACCGGCTCGAAGTAGAGCTTGTCGGACGTGTCGTAGTCGGTCGAGACCGTCTCGGGGTTGCAGTTGACGATAATCGTCTCGTAGCCGAGCTTCTTCATCGCCATCGCCGCGTGACAGCAGCAGTAATCGAACTCAATGCCCTGGCCGATGCGGTTAGGCCCGCCGCCAAGGATCATCACCTTCTTCGAGTTGTTCGAGACCTTCACCTCGCCGAACGCGGGATGAACACCCTTCGCAGGCTCGTTGTAGGTGCTGTAGTAATAAGCCTGCCCTTCGACGCCGCTCACGGGCACCGAGAACCAGCGCTCCTTGCAGCCGAGCGAATAACGCTGCTTGCGGATATCCTTCTCCGGGACGCCGAGGAGCTGCGAGAGGTACTTGTCGCTGAAGCCGTCCTTCTTCGCCTGGACGAGCATCTCATCGGGGAGGAAGCCGCCCTTGTGGAGGAGGATCTGCTCCTCCTCCTCGACGAGCTCGCGCATCTGCTGGACGAAATAGCCCTTCACGCCGGTGCGCTTGAAGATCTGCTCATCGGTCGCGCCCTTGCGGAGCGCCTCGTACATCTGGAAGTGACGCTCGGAATTCGGCACCGACAAGAGCTTGAGGAGCTCCTCGAGCGAGAGGTCGTGGAAGTTCTTGACGAACCCGAGGCCAGCGCGCCCGCGCTCAAGACCGCGGATCGCCTTCTGGAAGGTCTCCTTGTAGGTCTTGCCGATGGACATCACCTCGCCGACCGCCTTCATCTGGGTGCCGAGCTTGTCCTCGACCGCACGGAACTTCTCGAAGGCCCAACGGGAGAACTTTAGCACCACATAGTCGCCGTCGGGCGTGTACTTCTCGAGCGAACCGTCGCGCCAGTAGGGCATCTCGTCGAGCGTCATGCCGGAGGCGAGCTTCGCCGAGACGAGCGCGATCGGGAAACCGGTCGCCTTGGAGGCGAGCGCAGACGAACGCGAGGTGCGCGGGTTGATCTCGATGATCACGACGCGCCCCGTCTTCGGATCATGGGCCCACTGCACGTTGCAACCGCCGATAACGCCGACCTTCTCGACGATCTTGAACGCGTCGCGCTTCAGCTTCTCCTCGAGCTCCTTGGAGATCGTAAGGAACGGCGCCGCGCAGTAGCTGTCGCCGGTATGGACGCCGACCGCATCGATGTTCTCGATGAAGCAGACGGAAATCATCTGGTTCTTGGCGTCACGGACCACCTCGACCTCGAGCTCCTCCCAGTCCTTGATCGACTCCTCGATGAGACACTGGTGGGTGAGCGAGGCGTCAAGACCGCGCGCACAGATCGTGCGAAGCTCCTCGATGTTGTAGCAAAAGCCACCGCCAGAACCGCCCATCGTGTAGGCGGGACGCACCACGACCGGATATCCGATTTCCTCCTCGACGAGCTTCACTGCCTCGTCTACCGTGTGGATGATGCCCGACTTCGGGACCTCGATGCCGAGCGAAAGCATCGTGGCCTTGAAAACCTCGCGGTCTTCGCCGCGTTCAATCGCATTGAGGTCGACGCCGATGATCTTGACGCCGTACTTGTCAAGAATCCCCTTCTTCGCAAGCTCCATGGAAAGATTGAGGCCCGTCTGCCCGCCGAGGTTCGGCAATATGGCATCGGGCCTCTCCTTCTCGATGATCTGCTCAAGCCGAGACTCGTTCAGCGGCTCAATGTAGGTCGCATCCGCCATTACCGGGTCCGTCATAATGGTCGCCGGATTGGAATTGACAAGCACGACCTTGTAACCGAGAGCTCTAAGGGCCTTGCACGCCTGCGTACCGGAATAGTCGAATTCACACGCCTGTCCGATGACGATGGGGCCTGATCCAATGATCAGGACTTTATTGATGTCTGATCTTTTCATATCAGGATAATATTATACCATAATTATCCGGACGTCATCCGCCAGTTTCGAAGACAAAGAAAAGTCCACACGACCACGCGGAGTGTCATCGAGCAGCTTCATTGCCCCTCCGCCGAAAATACCAGACGTAATTCTAGGTCTGGAGCCGAGGGTCGGATTCGAACCGACGCGTCCTTGCGGATCCTGATTACAAATCAGGCGCAGTCAACCACTGTGCCACCCCGGCGGGTGAAACGCGTGCATTATATCATAATACACGCGTTCATGCATAGTGCCCAAACAACAGCACCCTTATCCCACTTTTTCTGGGGTAATTTATCCCAGTTTTTCTTTTTCGTCGTAGACTTTTCCATCTGAAGGCGCTTTTCAGGCGCAAGAGCCG
>CAMGEN010000063.1:0-9307 GCA_946055075.1 uncultured Verrucomicrobiota bacterium
AATAGGAGCTTCCCAAGCTTCTTACGTGGGTTCGATTCCCATCGCCCGCTCCATTGGAATTAAAAGAATAACAACATGGCGATCGTTCTCGGCCTCCCGAAAGGCAGCTTACAGGAATCGACTTTCGCGCTCTTCAAGCGCGCGGGTTTCAATGTCTCCTGTTCTTCTCGTAGCTATTATCCATCCATTGATGACGGGGAGATTAAATGTCGTCTGCTTCGTCCGCAGGAGATGAGCCGTTATGTGAAGCTCGGCAAGATCGACGCCGGTATCTGCGGTTTTGACTGGATCTACGAGAACGGCAATGTCGGTAAGGTGCAGGAGATCTGCGAGCTCAACTACTCGAAGGCTACCTCCAATCCCGTCCGTTGGATTGTTGCAGTTCCGAACGATTCCAAGATTAAGTCTGTCAAGGATCTCAACGGCAAGACTATTGCGACCGAGGCCATTGGCATTGTCAAGAACTACCTTAAGAAGAATAAGATCAAGGCGAACGTAGAGTTCTCCTGGGGAGCTACTGAAGTGAAGGCTCCCGAGCTCGTTGATGCGATTGTTGATCTTACTGAGACGGGCAGTTCTCTTCGTGCCAATAACCTCCGCATCGTTGACACGATTCTTGTCTCCACTACGCGGTTCATCGCAAATAAGGAGGCGTGGGCGAATAAGGCGAAGCGGGCCAAGCTTGAGCAGCTTAAGATGCTTCTTCTCGGAGCTCTTGAGGCTCAGCGTCGGGTGCTTCTCAAGTGCAATGCTCCGGCGAAGACGCTTGAGAAGGTGGTGAAGGCGATGCCCGCGCTTCATGCTCCAACCATCAACAAGCTTCATGACGCAGATTGGTTCGCGGTTGAGTCGGTTGTTGAAGAGAGGTTGGTCCGTGATATTATTCCGTTGCTCAAGGAAGCTGGAGCTACCGGAATCATTGAGCTTCCGCTCAATAAGATAATTTTCTGAGTCAGAAACGGCCTAGCTAGCCGAAACAAAACAATCAAAGGAAAATCACCATGGGTTCCATCAAGAAGAAAAGGCGCAAAAAAATGTCCAAGCATAAATACGACAAGCGTATGAAGGCTATGCGCCATAAGACCAAGTAAGCGTAAAGGCCCGGTGATGAACCGGGCCTTTTGCTGTGACGTTGAACTTAGTTGGAGTAAATAGTTCGAGTTGGAGAAAGGAAGGTGACTTTCTCACGTCCGTTCTCCAACTCCAACTCATCACTCTAACTAAAACAATAGGTTGGTAAATGAGAAAACTGATTGAAACTTTTCTCGCCGGCGGACCGGTCATGTGGCCGATTTTGGGGCTTTCGGTGCTGGGCCTCGCCGTCTTGGTGTGGAAGGCGTTAGAGGTGCGGTCGGGCAAGAAGGATCGCAAGGGACTGACGCTGGTTTCTACGATCATCACGGCTGAGCCTATGCTCGGGATTCTCGGCACGGTGATCGGCATTATGCAGACTTTCAGGTCGCTCAACGGGGTGGACGGCGTGGTCAATCCGATGTCGGCGACCGCCGGTATCGGCGAGGCGTTGATTACGACGGCCGCCGGGCTTATTGCCTCGTTGATTTTGCTCTTCCCGTACAATGTCATTGATGACCGCTGTTCGGATGATTGAAGACCGACGAATGACAGTATAATGTCTCGTAGACGTAGAGGAGTGCGACTGGAAATGACGTCATTGATGGACGTCATGTTTCTTGTGCTGGTCTTCTTTATTTACTGCATCTTTGACATGGCGGTGCACAAGGGACTCAAGGTTGAGCTTCCGGATGCCGCTGGTGTTGACGAGAAAGGGGAGCGGATCGTGATTACCATTCTCCCCGACGATTCAATTCAGCTTAACGGCAATCCGACCACGCGTGAGGCAGTGATCGGCAAGGTTCGCGAACTTAATGCTGTTCATATGAAGTTGCCGGTTCTAATTTCCGGCGATCGAAAGTCATCGCTTGGGCTTGGGATTGAGCTACTTTCCCAGCTTAAGGCGTCGGGTGTTGAGAAGGTTTCCTTCCAGGTCTCCGGCATCGTTGCAAAGTAATATCGCTATTGTGAAAAACGCTGGGATTTGATATAATTTCCAGAAAGTTTTTGCGTATGAAAAATAAGTTTTTCACGAAGCTCGATTGGGCGGCGTTCTGGACGGCCACTCTCGTAACGTTCGCGGTTTATTTTTATACCCTCGGTCCGTCGGTCGGATTGGAGGATTCCGGCGAACTCGCTACAGCCGCCGCTCACCTTGGCGTTCCTCATCCTCCGGGGTATCCGTTCTGGACTTTCTGCTCCTGGATTTTCTGCAAGCTCTTCTCCTTCGTGACCTACATGGGTCATCCGACGCCGGCCTGGTGTGTTTCGCTCTGTTCCGCGACCTTCGGCGCTTTCGCCGCGGGTTTCACCGCGATGCTGTTATGCTGCTCTTCTCGCGACTTTATCGGCGATGATGATTTAACCCGAACCACGAACGACGAACCGCGAAACACGAATTGGCTCTCCTTTGGCGGCGGTGTCGCGGGTGCGCTCGCGTTCTCGCTTTCGCCAGTTGAATGGTCGCAGTCGACGATCGTCGAGATCTATTCGCTTAACGCGTTCTTCCTGATGTGGGTGTTTCTGCTGACCTACCGCTGGATGAGGAAGCCGTCCGACAAGATCCTGTGGATGACGGCGTTCATTTTCGGGCTAGGGTTGACGAACTACCAGGTGCTGCTGTTCGCGATCGTGCCGCTGGCGCTCGTGATCCTGATGCAGAACCCAGGGATGTTCCGTGACGTATTCATCTACCTCTGTCCGGTGGCGATGACCTATCAGATCCTGCAGGTTGGGCAGCTCAACCGCATGAGCATTGAGATGTCTTCCGACTCAATCGCGAAGCACCTTCCCGTCCTGGGGAACGCGAAGGAGCTGGTGACGACGCCGTCGTCGACGGCGATCGTCCTCGGGCTTTTGCTGCTGGTCGGCGCCGTGGTCGCGGCGGCGGTCTTCGCGCAGAAGGGTGACAAGATCCGTGCCCGCAAGGCGGCGCTCTACGTCGGTGGAGCCGGCGCGGCGATTCTGTTCCTTTCCGCGTTCGTCTTCACTTCCGGGCAGTACTGGGCGGGTGAGTTCGAGACGGTTGTTGCGCCGTTGATCGCCCCCTGGCGCTATGCGATGATCGGCGCGTTCATCGCTGGTTCCGTCGCACTGGCGGTCGCTTCAACGCTCGAGGAAGAGCGGTTTAATAAGTACCTTTTCGCGGCGGCGGGGCTGGCGGCAGTCGCGGTACTGCTGGCGATCACGGTGCCGCAGGCATCCGAGCTCGGATACCGCGGCGAGGCCTATCCGTGGTGGAAGTCGACGCTGATGTTCTGGGCTGCAATGGTGACGCTTTTTGCGCTCTGTTGGTTCACGCCGAAGGGGCTATCGTTCGCGGTGCCGGTCGCGGGGCTCCATCTTGCGGGCTTCATCCTCCTCAAGCACGGCGCGATGAACGGGCTCACCCACCCGTGCTCTTGGTGGTTTTGCTGGCCGATTGCGTGGAATTTCATCCTGCTTGCGCTCGCGTGGGCGACGCTGCCGAACGGCAGGTCGGTCGCGGGGGCGGCGTTTTTCACCCAGCTCGGCGCGGCGTTCTACGCCTACATGC
Source organism: uncultured Verrucomicrobiota bacterium (assembly GCA_946055075.1). GTDB lineage: Bacteria > Verrucomicrobiota > Kiritimatiellia > RFP12 > UBA1067 > UBA1067. The sequence goes on from CAMGEN010000063.1 coordinate 3,608, forward strand.
CGATCGCGTCTGATCTCCGGAATCCGCCGATGAACTGGGGTTATCCGCGCACCTGGGAGGGATTCAAGCATGCGCTCGAGCGCGGACAGTACGAGGCGATTACGTTCCACATGCCGACCTGGGACGGCATCAAGGGCTATTTCAAGGACGTGATGCTGCAGTTCACCGACGTACTCGCGCTGATGGCGCTCGTGCCGTTTGCGCTCGGACAGTGGTCCGTAAGGAAGGAGCATCGCAGGCTCTTCTGGAAGTGGATGGGCGCGGCGTTCAGTTGCTTCCTGCTGATGTCAGTGCTCCTGATCGGTCTCGCCAACGTCAAGGGCGACATCCAGGACGGCTTCATTCAGAAAGTGAAGTTCATCTCGTCCCACGCGATGATCGCGCTCTGGATCGGCTATGGTGTTGTCTTCGTCGGAGCGCTTCTGAGGCGCTGGGTGCCGGTAAAGATCTATGCCGCGGCCGCGATCCTGATCGCGCTCGTGTTCCCGATTTACGACAACTACTGCAACGATCAGATCGTGTTCGAGCTCGGCGGTGCGGAGCAGAACGGGCACACCTTCGGGTGGCAGTTCGGCGCGTATCAGCTGGACGGCGCGAAGGCGATCAACGAGCAGTTGGTCGCGGATGAGGAGCCGCTCCCCGATCCGACCTATCCGCCTCCGATGGAGCCGCAAGCGATCTTTTTTGGCGGCACCGATCCGGGGAGGTTCGTCCCGACGTACATGATCTATTCGGCGAATTTCCGTCCCGATGTCTACCTCATCACCCAGAACGCTCTTGCCGACGACACCTACATGTCCGTCGAGCGCGATCTTTACGGCGACGAGATCTGGATTCCATCGAAGGAGGATTCCGCGGAGGCGTTCAACATTTATGTTGACGAAGTCCAGCGCGGGGTTCGGCAGGCGAACGGCGATCTCAGAATCGAGAACGGGCGCGTCCAGGTGACGGGTGCGCTCGGTGTGATGGAGATCAACGGCATCCTCACGAAGATGATGTTCGACCACGACCGGTTGCACAACGCCTTCTACGTCGAGGAGTCGTACGTGATCCCGTGGATGTACCCGTATCTCTCTCCGCACGGGCTGATCATGAAGATTAATGCGGAGAAGACGCCTTATGATGCGAAGCGTGCGGCGCAGGACGCCGATTTCTGGGACTGGTACGTGCGCCGGCTCACGAAGGATCCGATGTATCGCCGTGACTTCGCGGGCCAGAAGTCGTTCTCGAAACTGCGCTCCGCGATCGCGGGGCTCTATAATAAGCAGGGGCGCTACCGCGAGGGTGCACAAGCGTTCCGCGAGGCGTGTCTTCTTTATCCGATTTCGCCAGAGGCGGGCTTTCGTTACGCGCAGGAATGTCTGTTGCCGTTCCGTCGTTATGACGTGGCTCTTGAACTGATGGACTACACCGATCTCATGGATCCGCATAATCGCCGTACCGGCAATCTTCGTGCCTACATTGAGCGGGTCATCAAGCTCACGGCGGACGTTGAGCGGTTGGAGCTTAAGCGGCGCGATCCTAAGAAATTTTCGGCGCAGGATTCGTTCGAGCTCGCTACTTGTTACTACGAGATGGGCCGCCTGATGGAGTCCGCTCGTCTTTTGAAGCCGCTTGCCGGTTCGCTCCGCGATCTTGCCACGATGCGTTCAGTTGCGAGGATATTTTCTGAAGCCGGAATGACAGAAGACGCCGAGATGCTGTTGGAGCGCTGTGTGCGCACCGAGACTAGAGACTGGACTCTTTGGGTGGAGTATGCAAAGATTCAGTATCGTCGTGGCAAGGCGGTGCCCTCGCAGCAGAGTTTTCTTCAGGCATATCGGATTGATAAGGACGCCGTTTATGCTAGGTTGCTCAAGGATGAGGAGCTACAGAAGCTGGCAATGCCGCTGTTTCAGCGGCGTAAGTGATTTAACAATAAAACAATAAAGCAAAAAGGAAAAAGAAAATGGTAAAAGCACCTAAGAAGGGTATCAAGTGGGAGCAGTTGGGTTTCGGGTTTTCGGACGTCAATTGTCATCTCCGCATGACATGGAAGAACGGCAAGTGGTCCAAGCCTGTGTTCGTCAGGGATCCGTGGATCAAGATGCACATCGGTGCTGCGTGTCTGCACTATGGGCAGGAGTGCTTTGAGGGCATCAAGGCGTTCCGTCAGAAGAGCGGCAAGATCGTGATCTTTCGTCCTGACGAAAACGCGAAGCGCATGTATCGCACGGCCGAGCGTACTTGCATGCCGCCGGTTCCGGTGGACGTGTTCGTCGACGCCTGCAAGGCGATCGTTAAGAAGAATTCCGAATTCGTTCCGCCGTATGGCACGGGAGGATCAATGTATCTCCGTCCGCTGCTGATCGGTACGGGTCCTCAGATCGGCGTCGCGCCGGCGAAGGAATATACGTTTATGATCATGGTGATGCCAGTCGGCGCGTACTACAAGGGCGGCATTAAGCCGGTCCGCGCCGTGATTTATGACGAGTATGATCGTGCGGCACCCCAGGGCATGGGAGACGTCAAGGTTGGCGGCAACTACGCTGCGAGCATTTTTGCCCACGAGAAGGCGAAGCACAATGGCTGGCCGGTGGAGCTTTATCTCGACGCGAAGACTCATAAATTCGTTGAGGAGTTCGCGACCTCTAATTTTGCGGGCATTTCGAAGAGCGGCGCGTACGTGACGCCCGATTCTAGGTCGGTTCTGCCGTCCGTTACCAATATGTCGCTCAAACAGTGCGCAAAGGATCTCGGTATCAAGGTGGAGTGTCGTCCCGTGCCTTATAGCGAGATCAAGAAGTTCCAGGCTGTCGCCGCGCTCGGCACTGCCGTCGTGATCACGCCGGTCTGGGAGATCACTCGGAATAAGGACGTGATCAAGATCTCTGATCCAGAGCAGGTTCATCCGACGTTGCAGGCGCTTTACGATCGTGTTCAGGGCATTCAGTACGGCACGATTGCGGATAAGCACCATTGGTGCCTGGAAGTCAAGTGAAGAACTAGTCCTTAGTTCCTCATTCAAATTGTTATGCACGCAATAGTCGAAAAGCTGTTGCGGCAGCGAGGGATAGTTGATTACGAAAAATATTTCAACCCCTCTCTTGCCGATTTAGCGGCTCCTGAAGAGCTGCCGGGCGTTTCCGCCGCGGTGGCCAAGATGATTGAGGCGGTGAAAGCCGGGCGTCGCATCGTGGTCTTTGGTGACTACGATTGCGACGGGGTTTGCGCCACCGCGATCATGGCCCTCGCGCTCAAGGCGATCGGCGGAAACGTGGAGACGTTTCTGCCGAAGCGTCTGGACGAGGGCTACGGCATGAGTGACGAGGCTGTGGTCCGTATGCTCGGGGATTTCCCCGGCGTCGAACTCGTGGTGACCGTCGATAACGGCATCAATTCGATTTCACAGATCGCCGATCTCCGTTCCGAAGGCATCGAGACGATTGTAACCGACCATCATTTGCCGTCCGTCAACATGTTCGGGCAGATGTTGCTGCCGAATGCCGTTGCGATCGTTAATCCCAAGGTTTCGGCTCCAGATCACCTGCAGGATCTCTGTGGCGCTTCAGTGGCGTTTCTTCTTGCGAATGCGCTGGTGGATGCGGCGACGAAGTGTGGGCTTTATGATGGCCCGAAGATCGGCGGGCCGTTGCTGGTTCTTGCCGGTCTTGCCACCGTTACCGATGTGATGCCGCTGGTCGGACAGAATCGCATTCTCGTGTCTGAATCGCTCAAGCGTTTTCATTGCTGGGCGCCGCTCGGGCTCCGCGAACTTTACGCTCGTGCTTGTCGCACTGCATCCATGACGCTGACGACGAAGGATTACGGCTTTCTGATCGGTCCGCGCATCAATGCTGCAGGGCGGGTTGCGAACGGTGAAGAGTCGCTTGAGCTTGTCCTTACCGACGATCGCGAAATCGCCCGCGAGGCCGCGAGGATCGTCGACGGACGCAACCTCGAGCGCAAGCAGATCGAGTCCGGCATGGTCGAGCAGGCGCTGGCGAAGGTGGTTGAAGGCGCGGCGGCGCAGGTCATTGACATGCCCGACGGTCCGCCGGAGCAGCAGGGTATCGCCGGCATTGTCGCCGCGCGGATAATGGAGAAGGTTCAGGTTCCGACTGGCGTTTTGGCTGGCGGGCATGGTTCGGCTCGGGCTCCGGAAGGCTACAATGTCCGTGATGCGCTGAAGGCGTGTTCGAAATATCTTACGCGATACGGCGGACATGCTGCTGCAGCTGGTTTCTCCGTGAAGGAGGGGATGGTTGACGCATTCCGCGTCGCCTTCGCCGCGGAATGCGCGAAGCAGTACGAGAGCATCTGCAATTCCTCGCTTCGCGCTCCGGTTTCCTCTCTCAGGTTTGATCTGGAGATTGAGCCTGCCGACCTTACGTTGGAGCTTGCTGAGGAGATCGCGAAGATGGAGCCGTTCGGCGAAGGCAACAAGGAGCCAGTCTTCCTGTTCCGCAATGCGGTGCTTTCGGATGTTCGTTTCCTCGGGCAGGAGTCTAAGCATCTCGCGTTCACGGCGAACGGATTCAAGGGCGTGTGGTGGGGTCGCGGCGATCTTGTCGAGGAGCTCCGTGCGTCCGTGGCTCCAGTGGATATCGCCTTTACAGTCGATATCTCCACTTACGGTGAGCCGCACGTCGAGCTCCGTCCCGTTGAGATCCGCAAAATTTGATATACTAATTAAAAATTGAAGTAAGTGGTTGAAGTTGAAGGATTGAACTGAAATGAAGAACATTACGGCTGACGAGCTGAGAGAAGAATATCTGAAGTTTTTCGAATCCAAGGGACATAGGATCATCCCCGGGGCCTCGGTTATTCCCGAAAACGATCCGACCGTCCTTTTCACGACTGCGGGTATGCATCCGCTGGTCCCGTATTTGATGGGCGCGATGGAGCATCCGGCTGGGACGCGGCTTACCGATGTCCAGAAGTGCGTGCGCACCGGCGACATCGACGAGGTCGGTGACGCCGCTCACCTCACGTTCTTCGAGATGCTCGGCAACTGGTCGCTTAACGACTACTTCAAGAAAGAGGCGATCAGCTGGTCCTTTGAGTTCCTCACGAAGCACCTCGAATTCAAGCCCGAGCAGCTCAACGTCACGGTCTTTCGCGGCGAGGGTAAGGAAGGCGACGAGGGGTACATTCCCGCGGACGAGGAGGCGGTCGCGATCTGGAAGTCGCTTGGAATTCCCGATGAGCGGATCTTTCGTCTGCCGCGCGAGGACAACTGGTGGGGTCCGGCCGGCACGACCGGTCCGTGTGGTCCCGATACCGAGATGTTCATCGACACCGGCAAGGAGAAGTGCGGTCCCGACTGCCGTCCTGGTTGCCACTGCGGCAAGTACATTGAGATCTGGAACGATGTCTTCATGCAGTACAATAAGAACGAAGATGGCAAGTTCGTTCCGCTGGGGCGTCACAACGTCGACACCGGCATGGGTGTCGAGCGCACCGTCTGCATGATGAGCGGCGCGCCGACCGTTTACGACACCGAGATCTTCAAGCCGATCATGGATGCGATCGATGCGCTTCGTGCGGTGCCTGGTGCGGAGTGCAGGGTGCAGAGTGCGGAAGAGGTGCTTAAGGCCCGCCGCATCATCGCGGACCACATGCGTACTGCGACCTTCATCCTCTGCGATCCGAAGGGCGGCGTGAAGCCGGGCAACGTGGGCGCGAACTACGTGCTCCGGCGTCTCATCCGCCGCGCGG
>CAMGEN010000064.1:0-9209 GCA_946055075.1 uncultured Verrucomicrobiota bacterium
AGGACTCCTTCTTCTCGGGGAGATCCGTGACCATGCAGTCGGTCGTGAGGAGGAGACCGGCGATGGAAGCCGCGTTCTGAAGCGCACTCCTGGTGACCTTCGCCGGATCGACGACGCCGGCCTTGAGCATGTCGACGTATTCTCCCGTACGGACGTTGTAGCCGTTGGTGCCAGTGGCCTTCTTGACGTTGGCGATGACGAGCGCGGACTCGAGCCCGGCGTTGTCCACGAGCTTGCGAAGCGGAGCTTCGACAGCGCGGGCGATGATCTGCGCACCGACCTTCTCGTCGCCTTCGAGCTTGAGGGCCTCGACGGCCTTCTGGCAACGAAGCAGCGCGACGCCGCCGCCGGGGACGATACCCTCTTCGACGGCCGCACGGGTCGCGTGGAGAGCGTCATCGACTCGGTCCTTCTTCTCCTTCATCGCTGCCTCGGTAGCAGCGCCAACCTTGATCAGCGCGACACCGCCGGCGAGCTTGGCGAGACGCTCCTGGAGCTTCTCGCGGTCGTAGTCGGAAGTCGTGTCCTCGATCTGCTTCTTGATCTGCTCAACGCGGGCCTTGATGTCCGCAGTCTTGCCGAGACCTTCGACGACGGTCGTGTTATCCTTGTCGACGACGACCTTCTTCGCACGGCCGAGCATGTCGATGGTGACGTTCTCGAGCTTGATGCCGATGTCCTCGGAGATCAGCTTGCCGCCGGTGAGGATCGCGATATCCTCGAGGATCGCCTTCCGACGGTCACCGAAGCCAGGAGCCTTGACGGCGCAGACCTGGAACGTGCCGCGGAGCTTGTTGACGACGAGCGTCGCCAGAGCCTCGCCCTCGACGTCTTCGGCGATAATCATCAGCGGACGGCCGGACTTCGCGACGCTCTGGAGGAGCGGGAGCATGTCCTGGAGGTTCGTGATCTTCTTCTCAAAGAGGAGGATGAAAGGATTCTCGAGCTCGCACTCCATCGCCTCGGGATTGGTGACGAAGTAAGGCGAGAGATAACCCTTGTCGAACTGCATGCCCTCGACGACATCGAGCGAACTCTCGAGCGTCTTGGCCTCCTCAACCGTAATCGTGCCTTCCTTGCCGACCTTGTCCATCGCCTCGGAGATCATCTTGCCGATCTCTTCGTCGCCATTGGCGGAAAGCGTCGCGACCTGCGCGATCTCATCGGCCGCTTTCACCTTCTTGGAGAGCTTGGCGATTGCGTCGACGATCGCGTTCGTCGCCTTGTCGATGCCGCGCTTGAGAGCCATGCCGTTGGCGCCGGCGGTGAGGTTCTTGAGGCCCTCGCGGTAAATCGCTTCCGCGAGCAGCGTCGCAGTCGTGGTGCCGTCACCGGCTACGTCGTTGGTCTTGGAAGCGACTTCCTTGACCATCTGGGCGCCCATATTCTCGAAAGGATCGGGAAGCTCGATCTCCTTGGCGACGGTCACGCCGTCCTTGGTGATCTGCGGACTGCCAAACTTCTTGTCAAGAATCACGTTACGCCCGGACGGACCGAGAGTGGAGGTTACCGCCGCGGAGAGCTTCTCAACGCCTGCGAGGATTTTCTGACGCGCTTCGGCGTCGAACTTGATCTGCTTAGCCATGATTGGAAATTCCTTTGCTTAATAATTCGAACTTATAATTTCAACCTCACTTCTCGATAACGCCCAGGAGGTCCTCTTCACGGACGAGCTGGAGCTTCTTGTCGCCGAGCTTGACTTCCGTGCCGCCGTACTTCGGCAGCAGCACCGTGTCACCCTTCTTGACGTCGAACTTAATCTCCTTGCCGTCCTTGTCGAGCTTCTTGCCGACGGCGATAACCTTGCCCTGCATGGGCTTCTCCTTCGCGGAATCGGGAATGATGATGCCGCCGACGGTCTGTTCCTTCTCTTCAATGGGTTCAACGAGAACCCGGTCACCCAGTGGTCTGATGTTCATTTTCATTTACTCCTTTTGGATTGTTTTATTGCATTGAAATTAATTTAGGTCTAGGTTTTAGGTCTAGGTCGACAGTGGAATTATTAAAGTCTTTAACATCCTTTGTCGACCTCGACCTATTACCTACTACCTAATCTCACTTCATCGTGAAGTCGGCATCGACGACGTCGTCTCCGCCCTTCTCCTTCTTGGGACCATGGTCCTGATTCGGTGGCGGCGTACCAGCGCCGGGATTGGCGCCCGCAGCTCCGGCCGCGCCCTGCGCGGACTGAGCGCTGGCGTACATCTCCTGCGCGACGGGCTCCATCGCCTTCATGAGTGCCTCCTGCTTCGTCTTGATCTCCTCGATCGGGGCGGCAGGCTGCTTGGCGAGCGCGTCCTTGAGCTCCTTGAGCGCGGCTTCGACCGGAGCCTTCTTGTCGGCAGCGATCTTATCACCGGCGTCCTTCAGGGTCTTTTCGACCTGGAAGGCGAGACCGTCGGCCTTGTTGCGCTCCTCGACTTCGGCGTGGCGCTTCTCGTCCTCGGCCGCATGGGCCTCGGCATCCTTGCGCATCTTCTCGATCTCGTCCTTGGAGAGACCGCCCGCCGCGGTGATCGTGATCTTCTGCTCCTTCTGCGTGCCGAGATCCTTCGCAGAGACGTTGAGAATGCCGTTGGCGTCGATGTCAAAGGTGACTTCGATCTGCGGGACTCCGCGCGGAGCCGGAGGAATGCCGTCGAGGTTGAAGTTGCCGAGCGACTTGTTGTCGCGCGCCATCTTGCGATCGCCCTGGAAGATCGCGATCGTGACAGCCGGCTGATTGTCGGCGGCGGTCGAGAAGACCTGCGACTTCTTGGTCGGAATCGTGGTGTTGCGCTCAATGAGCGGAGTCATCACGCCGCCGAGGGTCTCGATGCCGAGCGTGAGCGGCGTGACGTCCAGAAGAAGCACGTCCTTGACCTCGCCCTTCAGAATGCCGCCCTGAATCGCGGCGCCCATGGCGACGACCTCATCGGGGTTCACGCCCTTGTGGGGCTCCTTGTTGAAGAGCGACTTAGCCTTCTCCTGGAGAAGCGGCATGCGGGTCTGGCCTCCGACGAGCACGACCTCGTCGACCGTCGTGAGCTCCGCGTCGCTCATGCACTTGCGGCAAGGCTCGGCCGTGCGGTTGACGAGATCCATCGTCAGCGTCTCGAGTTTCGAACGCGTGAGCGTCGCGGTGAGATGCAGCGGACCAGACTGGTTCATCGTAATGAACGGCAGGTTGATGTCGTAGCTTGTGGCGCTCGACAGCGCGCACTTCGCCTTCTCCGCCTCTTCCTTGAGACGCTGGGTCGCCATCGTGTCATTCAGGAGGTCGACGCCGTTCGCCGCCTTGAAGTCATCGGCGAGCCACTTCATGATCGCCTGGTCGAGATCGTCACCGCCGAGGTGCGTGTCACCATTGGTGGCCTTCACTTCGAAGACGCCGTCGCCGATGTCGAGAACGGAGATATCAAACGTGCCGCCGCCAAAGTCGTAGACCGCGATCTTCTCGTTCTTCTTCTTGTCGAGACCATACGCGAGCGAAGCCGCGGTCGGCTCATTGACGATGCGCTTGACGTCGAGACCAGCGATCTTGCCAGCATCCTTCGTTGCCTGACGCTGCTGGTCGTTGAAGTAAGCCGGTACGGTGATGACCGCTTCGGTGATCTTCTCGCCGAGGAACGCTTCAGCATCCTCCTTGAGCTTACGGAGCACCATCGCGGAGATCTCCTGTGCCGTGTAGGTCTTGCCGTTCACCTCGACCGCCGCATCCCCGTTCGCGGCCTTGACGACCTTATACGGAACCATCTTGATCTCGTCGCCCATCTCCTCGTAACGACGTCCGATGAAGCGCTTGATCGAGTAGATCGTGGACTGCGGATTCGTCACCGCCTGACGCTTCGCCGCCTGACCGACGAGAATCTCGCCCGTCTTCGTGAACGCGACGATCGAAGGAGTGGTGCGCGCACCTTCCTTGTTGGGGATTACAGTCGCCTCGCCACCTTCCATAACCGCCATGCAGCTATTCGTGGTTCCGAGGTCAATTCCGAGTACTTTAGCCATGTTTTTGTTTCCTTTTCTTGTTTTGAAATCGTTAGACGCCGACTAAATAGCAAACGGCGTGCCAAACTCAACCCAGCACGCCAATGGGACAATGTGAAACAAATTCACATTATAGCGCGACATTATGTCACATTTCGCAACGAACGACTCATGCCCCGCACAACCGTTTTAACATAGCCGTATGAATAAGCTTTAACCCTTCAGCCGGCAAAGTAAGTTCGTTGCTATTCGCCCTTGCCAACCACGATGGAATAAAAAGCAGAATTACCGCCCTTAATAGTAATATTCGGAATCCATGGCTCACCATTGCCGATTGTGCTGTCGCCAATCTTCATTCCACCTAGTTTTTCGCCTTCGTGAAGCTGATAGAACAATCCTACGCGAGTATTCGCAGTCGTAAGCACTGGATCAACTGCATTAAGGTTAATAACAGCACCCTTCTTCGGATCCAATATCTCTTTTACGAACTCCTCTCTGACCATCGTTTTCGTGAGGTCGATACAACCGTCTCCATCAGCAGTCGGTATGATCAAAAACTCAGTGATATCCACAACTCCGTTGACAATCTTCATCTTCGCCCCATTCGGTTTCACACTCGCGACCTTCGACGATACCTCAACAGTTACCTTCTCAACATCCACACCCTGCGGAATTATCACCTTCACGACAACATTCCCCTCGCTTGGCTTGATGACAAACCCCGTCTCGGCATCGCCCGTCACCGTCGCGTCAGGATCACCCTCAATACTTGGTTTCGGCGGTTCTTCTGGCGCGGCAGCTCCGCTCCAAATCACACCATCGACCCACACGCATCCGTCGTAGTCATCGCTCGGCCAGCCGTCGGTGTTATAGCTCCAGCGAATCACATGCTCTCCGTCCGTAGTGAAGGCCTTTGTCACCTGCACCCAGTCGGATTCGCCATCCTTTTTGACGACGACTTCACCATCCGCCTCAAATGCCGCGAAATCGTAGGTAAACTTCCCAGTCCGCGGATCAGGTTCGCAACTGACGCGCCACCAGAAGGTCAGCGTTCCATTGCCGTAGACTTTCACTTCTATCCAAGTCGACTCCTCTTCCCCGTCCTCGCCCAACGCTCCGCTCACCGCGCATGCCCCGCCGACCTTGGCCGTCTCGTCATCAATCGGCAGCCATTCGGCGTCGCCACCGGTCGTAACATCCGCAAGCTTCGACTCGTCCAGCACTCCAGCCAGTGTCAACGGTTCGGGGATGACCTTGGTGATCGTCGCCTCGACATACTCGCTCGTCTTCTCGCCCTTCGCGGCAACGGCAACAATCGTCGCCGTGTCGACAATCGTGAACGGCCCCGTATAGCGGTTCGCATCTGCAATCCGCGGCGTCCTTCCATTCGTCGTATAGTAAATCTCCGCGCCTTCGGTCGCGCAGGAGATTGTCACCATGCAACTGTCTCCTTCAAACACCGTCCCGTCCGGCGGATTCACGATTGGATCGGCAATTGCGATAGCTTCTCGCTGTTCGTCGATCATCTCCTGCGTAACCAGCCACAGGCCGGGATACTCGATGTAATCCTCCTCCTCATAGTCATCCCCGTCAAACGCATCAAGCCGGTCGAGCATTGGATTGTAGACATTCCAGAAGTGCTCCGGAAACTCGATATCCCGTTCCTTGATCCTGACGACATAGGAGGCGGAAACCGGCAACTGCACGGACTGCGGGAAAATCTCGCCATTCTCCGCCGCCCATTCCGTCATCTTCCGGCCATTGGCCGCTAACTTGCCCGTGAGATCGCATTCGTACTGGACACCGACCGAAAGGGCATTTTGGCGAATGACGATCCAGACGCGGGATGCGTCCGTCTGACCATAGGGGAAACCGTCCCATCCGCTCATCTCCTGATCCGTCTTAACCTCGACGGTCCTGATATAACCGCTTTCGCTCGAATCAACGACAACCTCAACATCCTGCGCGGACAAAGTCGCGCCGCCAGACAGCGCGACAGGGATTGCGAACCCACGGCTGTTATTGTCGCCAAACTGGGCCGGCTCCTTCTTCCCGCCAACATCGACGAGAAACTCCTGCCAGATGCCCCCGTTATCCGAATAGTCGTGCGTGAACATCTTCGAATCTGCCCATTCATCGTCCGACTCGCCCCGATCATCCGCAATCGCAAAGTAGTCGCCCGTGAACTCGACAGCATCATACGTCTCCGTCCGCGTATCCAACGCAAAATGCGTCGTAACCGCGCTCGTCCCAACACCTTCACTCTCTGTATCGGCAAACCCTCGGACTGGACGAACAGACTGCCCGTAGTAGCGGCGGCTGTAGTCGAGCTTGTAGAAATAGCCCGAATAGAAGTACAGGCCCCACGCGCCATAGGAATCGTCCGAATCCGGCGTAGAAGACCAGTAGTTGCCGTACGAGCCGAGGTAGCCGAGGGAGGAGTCGTAGCCGCGGCCGGCAGCGGGTAGGAAGATGCTCTTCGACGCATAAGCACCACGTCCCTTGACGAGCCGTCCAGACACGCCGTTGCGCGATGTCCATTCGGTATCACAGTTATTGATCAGCGCAGAAAACTCCGCATCCGTCGGCATCCGCCACGGCGCGCCGAGATGCGCCGTCGCCGCATCGTATTTCGCCACGAGGTTGCCGGTCGCATCAATGTAACCATCTGACTGGAGCTCGGAATTGTTCTTGCCGTACGTCGGACAACCATTAAACGAGTAGCTTGTCGAATCCTTCACGGAGATCCATCCGTTGTTGCTCGCATTGCGCTTATATCCAACCGTATCACCCCACCAGAAGTAGTAACCATACTCCTCCGGCTTCGTGGCACCAACATTACATTTCGCCCAATAGGGGCCGTTCTCCCAAAGCTGCACATATGGCGGTTCAACGTCAACCGTCAACGCTACATCGTCGATCTTCACCGCGCCGGCATCGGCCTTGGCATCCCAGATGAACTTCCGCGTCACGACACCATCTGTTGCCACATCATCTCCATTGCGCGTGATGTGCTCGACGGGAATTGCCTCCTTGGTCGCGCTGTTCGTCGCGGCAAACGTACATACCGTATTCGCCACATCCTCCACCGTACCCCGTAGCGTCACGGTGATATCCACCAGCCCATCATCCCGCTGCCGTGCCTCAACTGCCGAAAGCGCGATACTCGCCTCCCAGTGGGCATACAGCGTCATATCCGCCGTGACGACCGTCTCCGACGTCACCTTCGTCCCGCCGCTCGCTTCCGTGTACCAGCCGTCGAACGTGTAGCCGCTCCGCGCCGCCGTCGGCAGTTCGCCGACCGCCGCGCCAGTCTCAACCTCCCTGCTCGCGACACTCGCCGTCCCGCCATTGGCGTCGAAAGTGACAACCAACCCCTGCGCCCCACCTCTTTGCTCGTCGATCATCTCCTGCGTAACGAGCCACAGGCCGGGATACTCGATGTAATCCTCCTCCTCATAATCACCGCCGTCAAACGCATCAAGCCGGTCGAGCATTGGATTGTAGACATTCCAGAAGTGCTCCGGAAACTCGATATCCCGTTCCTTGATCCTGACGACATAGGAGGCGGAAACCGGCAACTGCACGGACTGCGGGAAAATCTCGCCATTCTCCGCCGCCCATTCCGTCATCTTCCGGCCATTGGCCGCTAACTTGCCCGTGAGATCGCATTCGTACTGGACACCGACCGAAAGGGCATTTTGGCGAATGACGATCCAGACGCGGGATGCGTCCGTCTGACCATAGGGGAAACCGTCCCATCCGCTCATCTCCTGATCCGTCTTAACCTCGACGGTCCTGATATAACCGCTTTCGCTCGAATCAACGACAACCTCAACATCCTGCGCGGACAAAGTCGCGCCGCCAGACAGCGCGACAGGGATTGCGAACCCACGGCTGTTATTGTCGCCAAACTGGGCCGGCTCCTTCTTCCCGCCAACATCGACGAGAAACTCCTGCCAGATGCCCCCGTTATCCGAATAGTCGTGCGTGAACATCTTCGAATCTGCCCATTCATCGTCCGACTCGCCCCGATCATCCGCAATCGCAAAGTAGTCGCCCGTGAACTCGACAGCATCATACGTCTCCGTCCGCGTATCCAACGCAAAATGCGTCGTAACCGCGCTCGTCCCAACACCTTCACTCTCTGTATCGGCAAACCCTCGGACTGGACGAACAGACTGCCCGTAGTAGCGGCGGCTGTAGTCGAGCTTGTAGAAATAGCCCGAATAGAAGTACAGGCCCCACGCGCCATAGGAATCGTCCGAATCCGGCGTAGAAGACCAGTAGTTGCCGTACGAGCCGAGGTAGCCGAGGGAGGAGTCGTAGCCGCGGCCGGCAGCGGGTAGGAAGATGCTCTTCGACGCATAAGCACCACGTCCCTTGACGAGCCGTCCAGACACGCCGTTGCGCGATGTCCATTCGGTATCACAGTTATTGATCAGCGCAGAAAACTCCGCATCCGTCGGCATCCGCCACGGCGCGCCGAGATGCGCCGTCGCCGCATCGTATTTCGCCACGAGGTTGCCGGTCGCATCAATGTATCCCGCCGACTGAAGTTGGGAATTGTTCTTGTTATAAGTCGGACAATTGCCGCTGCTGAACGAAAACGAAGAACCATCCTTAACCGATATCCATCCGTCGTTGTTCGCATTACGCTTGTACCCAATCGTATCACCCCACCAAAAATAATAGCCGGTCTCCTCCGGTTTCGTTGCGCCCACATTACATTCCGCCCAATAAGGACCATTCTCCCAAAGTTGCACTCCAAGCGACTTCAAAGCAACCGTCAGTGCAACGTCATCGACCTTCACCGCACCGACATCGGCCTTGGCGTCCCAGATGAACTTGCGCGTCACGACGCCGTTTGATGCCACATCATCCCCATTGCGCGTGATATGCCCGACTAGAATCGCTGCCTTGGTCGCGCTATTCGTCGCCGCAAACGACCAAACAGCTTCCGCTATGTCCTCCGCCTCCCCCTGTATCGTCACGGTAATGTCCACCAACCCGTTCCAAGGATAGCGTTGCTGCGCCGTCACACTCGTCACCGCGACCTCGCCAGCCAGTGCGGCAAACGACAGTACAATGCAAAGCGTTGCGGATAAAAGTTTTTCAATCGCTGACTTTCTCATTTGCATTTCCTCCGAATAGGATTGTAAATAGACTTTCTAGTTCTTGTTTCAACAAGCTTCGCCAGTTCTTCTGCCGCCGCGATTTCCAACTCAACATAATCAATT
>CAMGEN010000065.1:0-9173 GCA_946055075.1 uncultured Verrucomicrobiota bacterium
GGGGTAAAAAGTGTCGGTGGGGTAAAAGTGAGCGCATGAAATGGCGAGGGTGCTGTTTTGTGGTGCTGTTTTGTGCTATAATAATAGTAAAGTATGTGCTAGTCGGTTAAACGGCAAGATTGATTTGTAGAGGAATATGGAATTCAAAAAACTGATCGAGGAACGAAGAAGCATTCGCAAATTTGTCACAAGCGGCATCTCTGAAACGGAGATGAAGGAGATTGTCGCGGAAGCGCTGAATGCGCCGAGCTGGAAAAACACCGAGGTGACGCGGTATTATGCCGCGGTCAGCGACTCGATGAGGTCTAGACTTTGGAATGAAGCGCTGCCGAGCTTCAACGTGACGAGTTCCGCTAATGCCGCAGCACTGGTTGCGGTGACGTTCAAGGAAGGCGAAAGTGGCTATATGGGGGATACGCCCCCGAACGAACTCGGCGAGATGTGGGGAGCGTATGACTGCGGCCTCGCCAGTTCCTATTTTGTTCTCGCTGCGAAGGATCATGGCTGGGATTCGCTCATCCTCGGCATCCGTGACGCGGATAAGATCAAGAAGATCTTCGGCATCCCCTCCGATGAGATCGTGACGTCCGTCATTGTCCTCGGCAAAGCCGCTAATCCAGCGGCAAAACCGCCGCGGAAATTGGTTGACAGGGTGCTGAAGGTTTCATGAGAATCTGACATGTGATGGCGATCCCTCCGCTAATATCGGTACTATGAAGTTCCATTGTCTTTGCATGAGTCCGGCGATCGACGCCTATGTGACGTTGCCTGAAGCGCCGCGCGGCGATGGTGTGATATTCAAGAACATCGCTGACGTTGAGAACGTCGGCGGCAAGGGGATCAACGTCGCCCGCTGGCTCGCGCTCCGCGGCGCGGAAGTATCGTGCGGCGGAATCCTCGGACGCGACAACGCGTCGCTTTTCAGGCAGGAGCTGAAGCGTTACGGTATCCGCGACCGCTTTCTCCGAGTCAACGGATCCACCCGCCGCAATGAGATGATCACCTGGCCGGACGGCTCGTTCAAGCTCAATCGTGAGGCGTTCCCGAATCTGCAGCAGGAGGAATGCGTCGGTGCCGGCGATCTCGGAGGTTTCGACGAACTCGCTTCTGGTGACGTCGTCATCATGAGCGGGTCGCTGCCGAAGAACTTCCTGCCGTCCTTCTATCAGATGATCATCATCGCCTGCCGCGCCATGGGACTGACATCAGTGCTCGACACTAGCGGCATGGCGCTTAAATGCGGCTTCGAATCCTGTCCCGACGTCATCAAGCCGAATGCCGAGGAATGCGAGGCGCTCGTCGGCTTCGTCCCGAAGACGCCGGAGGATTTTCTCCGCGTGACCAAGATGTTGAAGAAGAAGGTGAAGCACGCGATCATTTCAGATGGCGCCAATGGTTGCTGGTTTGACGGCGAATTTTTCGCCGCACCTCAGGTCGATGTCGTCGATACGACCGCCGCCGGTGACACATTGCTCGCTGAATGGTGTTTTTCTAAAGACCCGCGTCTCGCCGTTGCGGCAGGCAGTGCCGCGTGCACCATGTCCGGCAGCCAGCCACCGCCTCTCTCATGCGTGTGCAGAAGCTGAAATATGTTTATGGTTAGAATCATCGCAATTGGAGAAATATGTTTATGGTTAGAATCATCGCAATTGGAATCGCAATAGCATGCGGTAGTGTGTCCGGCGGAGGGCTTCATGATGACTTCGTGAATCCGCCGAAGGGATACGGCGAGGTGCCGTTCTGGTGGTGGGCTGGAGATGCGCTCGACAAGGAACGGATCGCGTGGCAGCTTGAGGAGCTCGCGAAGAAGGGTGTCTCGGGAACGCAGGTGAACTACTCGCATCTCCGCAGCGGCGGCTGGAAGACGGCGCCTGTCGAGCCGGAGATCTTTTCGGACGAATGGTGGGATGTCTTTATCTTCGCCGCGAAGAAGTCGAAGGAGCTCGGGATGGGCATCGGACTTTCCGGCTACACGCTCGACTGGCCGGGACGCGACAATCTATATTGCAAGCTCGGCATCTCCACGCCCGAGACCCGCGCCTGGGTGATTGAGGAGGATCATCAGAAGGGCGGGGTTCATTTCCTGCAGAAGGACGGAACTTACGATCCCCTCCGCAAGGGTGCGGGACAGTTGGTGATCGACCGCTTCTTCAAGCCGTTCTGGGACAAGGTGCCGCCGGACTGTCACGACGCGCTCAATTATTTCTTCCAGGACGAACTCCAGCTGGCGGACGGACGGTTCCCGTGGTGCGAGGATTTTCCTGAGGAGTTCCGAAAGCGCAAAGGCTACGATATCGTCCCGAAGCTTCCGCTCCTCTTCGGCAAGTTGCGCGAGGATGCCGAGAAGGTGCGTCTCGACTACAACGACGTCGTCGTGGCGCTCACCGAGGAGCGTTACTTCAAGCCAATCTACGAGTGGCATGCGAGCCGCGGCAGGATCTACGCGTGCGATTCGGCGACACGCGGCAAGAACCCTTGCGAGTTCGGCGACTACATGCGCTGCATGCGCTGGTACACCGCGCCGGGATTCGATACGCCGGGCAGGGACGCGGACCACGTGAAGTGCAAGATGGGTTCGTCGATCGCGCACCTCTACAACCGTCCGCGCGTGTGGCTCGAAGGATATCATTCGCAGGGCTGGCAGGCGAGTCCGTCGACAATCTTCGATTCGACTGTCCATAACTACGCCTACGGCGCGAATCTCCTCAACCTTCACGGACTCTACTATTCAACTTACGGCGGATGGTGGGAATGGGCTCCGCCGTGCTATCACTTCCATCAGCCCTACTGGGCGTACATGCAGCACATGCTCAAGTACTTCGAACGGCTTTCCTATATGCTGACGCGCGGCGTCCATGTCTGCGATGTCGCCATCGTCTCGCCGCAGGAACCGTACGTGGTCGACAAGAAGCGCGCGGAGAAGTCCGTAAAGCTCGCGCATTCGCTCGTCTGGAAGCTTGCGGTGGACGGTACGACCGATTGCGACTTCATTGATTCCGATTCCATTGCCAAGGCAGTTGTGACGAAGGATGAGAAGGGGCCTGCGCTTTCGGTCGCGGGTGAGAATTACCGTGTCATTATCCTTCCGGATATGTTCGCGATGCGCGACTTGGCGAAGCGTAAGCTTGCGTGGTTCAGGTCCGAAGGCGGAAAGGTCATTGACGCGAAGGGTTACGACGACGTCGTGTTGCCGTTGATGAAGACCCCCGATGTCGTCGGCAAGGGAGTCAAATACAATCATCGTCGCACGGACGAATATGATATCTACTACGTTGTCGATGTGGAGTCGCACGCGACGGTGGATTTCCGTGCGGATGGCGTGCCGGAGGAATGGAATCTCTGGACGGGCGAGAAGAAGGCGGTCCGTTACTCGACTTTTGGCGGTAAGACGACAGTGGCGTTTGATTGCGATCACAAACTTCCGCATCTGATCGTCTTCGATCGGCGCAAGAAGGGACAGACGAATCATCTGGTCACGGACCTTTCGCGTCCGAAGGAGATCGCCGTTCCCGATGACTGGACGGTCGAATATCTGCCGACGTTGGATAACCGCTGGGGCGATTACCGTTTCCCGAAAAGCGGATTGATCGGTCCGGAGGTGCGACGGATGCACTGGGTGGAACTCGACCGCGATGAAGACCTCGGTTATGGTCCGCAATTCTATGTCTCTACCTCCAGCTCTTCTCTCCACCTCTTAGAGTTCTCCTGGCGCTACGGCGTCTTCGGAAAGCCCGGTGATCAGGATTGTTATCACGGGCTCAACCGCAAGGTGACGAATTGCAACTTCATCATGGGTCCGTACAGTCCGGCGGCTTACTACGACATGAACCCGAAGCGCGGCGACAAGCCGACGAGGACGAAGTACGAGACATATGTCTATTCAGCCGAGGATCGGCGGAATGTCCGTATCCTTTCTGACGGCATCGCGCCGTTCGAAGGTGATTGGCCGAAGCCGGAGCCGTTGTGCCTCAAGGTCAACGGCGCGGAGTGTTCCGTTGACGAGGTCGTCGAATTGAAGAAGGGCTACAACAAGGTCGAAGTCGAGTACGAGGCGTTTGGACGCGCGGGAATCGCGTTTGCGATGTCTGATTCGCAGCGGCGTGAGGGCACGCCGCAGAACTTAAGCGGAGTATGGTGTGATGAGCTGTTGCCGACACGTTTCAATTTCGATCCATTCGGCGGTAAATACACCCGCGGCACTTTTACCGCGTCCGTTCCTCCGGGCACGGTAGATGCGGAGGTGGAGGTGTACGGCAAGCTCTTACGTAAGGAGATCAGGGACGGTGTGTTGACGGTTGAGGTCGCATTCGAACCTGGTCGTATCGGCGGCAATGCGTTCAAGCATGAGATCGCGCTCAAAACCGTGCCGGCGAAAACCCCGCTCGGCGATTGGTCGCGTTACGAAGGTCTCCGCTGTTATTCCGGTGGCGCCCGCTATAGAACAAAAGTATATATCGATTCTTCAACTTCAACTCGGAACTTCAATCTGTCCCTCGGTCAGGTCGGCTGTTGCGCGGGCATTTGTATCAACAACGGACCCGAGCATATCGTCATGTGTCCACCGTGGGAAGTGGATGTTACTGCGGATCTGCGTCTTGGCGAAACGAACGAGATTTCAGTGACGGTGTACAACACGCTCAACAATCACTATCAGACGATCCCGACGCGGTACAAGGTGCCGACGGACAAGGAACCTTCGGGACTGCTCGGTCCGGTGAAGCTGCTGATCAAGTGAAGACGATTCTCCATGTCGATATGGATGCGTTCTTCGCGTCAGTAGAACTGCTCGATCATCCCGAGTGGCGGGGTAAGCCGGTCATCGTCGGTTCGGGTCCGCATGAGCGCGGTGTGGTGTCGACATGTTCATACGAGGCGCGAAGGTTCGGGGTGCATTCCGCGATGCCGTCAAGGACGGCGTACGCGCTCTGTCCCCACGCCATTTTCACCTATCCAAACATGGCGCGCTATCAGGAGGTCTCGGACAAGGCGTTCGAGGTGTTCGGACGATATTCGCCCTATGTGGAAGGCGTGAGCGTCGACGAGGCGTTCCTGGACATCAGCGGAAGTCTGCATCTTTATAAACGCGGCGACGATGCCGCGTCCTCGCTTGAATGCGCGCGGCGGCTGGGCGAGGCGCTCAGGACGGAGGTGAAGCGGGAGTGCGGGGTGACGTGTTCCGTGGGGATCGCGCCAAACCGGTTGCTGGCGAAGATCGGGTCGGAAGAGCATAAGCCAGACGGACTCACCATGATGCCGTTCGAGCCGGAAGCGATCGCGGCATTCCTCGCGCCGAAGCCGATCGGGATTCTCTGGGGCGTCGGGAAGTCCACGATCGAGGCGCTGAAGCCGTACGGCATCACGTCGTGTGGGGACATCCAGAGATTGGTGCGGAGTGCAGAGTGCAGAGTGCGGAGTGCGGGGTTGGGAAAGCTTATTCCGGAGGGGTTGGTCGAGTGTGCGTTCGGGAGGTGTGACGACACGGTGTACTGGGAGGAGAGTGCGGAGAAGTCGGTGTCGCGGGAATACACGTTCGACGAGGACGAGCCGGATCGGGAGAAGGTGAGGGCGAAGCTGCTCGAGCTGGTCGGAGAGGTCGGGCAGCGTTTTCGTCGTGATGAACGGTGGGCGACGACGGCGAGAATCAAGGTGCGCGATGCCGACTTCAACACCTTCACCCGTCAGCTTCCGTTCCCGATGCCGTCCCGTGACGACATCGCCTTCCGCCGTGCCGCGTTAGAGCTTTTCGAAGCGGCTTTCCCATCCGCACCCCGCACTCTGCACCCCGCACCCCGCACCCCGCACTCTGCACCCTGCACCCTGCACCCTATACCCCGCACCCTGCACCCTGTACCCCGCACCCTGCACCCTGTACCCCGCACCCCGCACCCCGCACCCCGCACCCTATACCCCGCACCTCGCACCCGCCTCATCGGCTTCGGCGTGACTGGCTTCGTCGATTCTCCCGAGGTTGGCGATCAGTTTTCGCTTTTCGAGAATCCGGAAGAGAAGTCTCGTGAAAAGCACGAGCGGCTTTCGCTGGTAATGGATACATTGAGGGATCGTGGGTTCGAGTTCCGATAAATTTCCGGTTGTCTTATCCTGTCCGCTCATGATATAATATTTGGAGTTTTGCGAAACTAACCTAAAGTAAGGAGAAAAGAACCATGGCTCATAAGATTGCCGCCGATAAGTGCGTTGGCTGCGGCTGCTGCAAGGATGCTTGCCCTGCCGAAGCGATCAGCGAAGGTAACCCCTACACGATCGATCCTGACAAGTGTGTCGATTGCGGTGCCTGCGCCGCTCAGTGTCCGAACGAAGCTATCGCCCCGGCGTGATAGATTTCATCAAGGAGACCCTGCTTCTCCTTCCGTTCCTCTTTGTCACCTATCTGGTGCTTGAGGCTTTGGAGGTGAAGACGGGAAGCGCGCTCGAGAAAATTCTCGAGCGTGCTCGTTCTGTGGGCCCGCTTGCGGGCGCGCTTGCGGGCGCGATTCCTCAGTGTGGTGTATCCGCTGCGGCCGCATCATTTTATGCGGGGGGGGTTATTACGGTCGGGACGTTGATCGCGGTCTTTCTTTCGACGTCAGACGAGTTGTTGCCGGTTCTCATCTCCAAGCAGGTCCCGGTGACGTTGATGGTCAAGATCGTCGGGCTTAAGGTGGCGGCGGCGATCATCATTGGTTTCACGGTTAACGGGTTGCTGGTTTTCGCGCGCCATATTCGTCGCGAGGTGCATGTTCATGATTTGTGCAAGCATAGTCATTGCGGTTGTTCCGATCATCGGGGTATACTAGTTCCGGCGTTGATTCACACCGCCGAGATATTCTTCTTTATTGTCGTCATCTCAGGCGCGATTGAGCTTTCGATGCATTATTTCGGCGAAGAATCGTTGATGAAGCTGAAGCTTACTACGCCGTTTTTCGGCGAGATTGTTGCGGGGCTTCTGGGCTTGATCCCTAATTGTGCAGTTTCCGTCGCAGGGGCTGAGCTGTATTGTCAGGGTGCGATGAGTGCGGGCGCGCTGATGGCGTCCAGTTTCACAGGGTCGGGGTTGGGGTTGCTAGTTCTATTCCGGACTAATCGTAATCTTTTCGAGAACCTGTCTATTCTCGCGTGTGTATACGTGATCGGTACGGTGCTGGGGGGGCTTACGGGGGCGCTGATATGATTAAGAACATCTACATTTTCTTGAAGAATGTCGTGTTGTCGTTTCTTGACAACAACTGTTCGATGCACGCTGCTGGTCTGACGTATTTTGCCTTGCTCGCGGTGATTCCGGTTCTCTGCTGCGTCCTAGTTGCGGCAAAGGCGTGTAAGGTAGATGAAATCGCGCGCGCGCAGCTTAATGCGAAGATTGATGCGATAATCGTGGAGATCGAGAACGGGCAGGACGACAAGATTGCCGAATATCTGCCCGCGAATTCTGAGGAGGAGCGTGAGCAGAAGCGGATAGCAGCGAAGGAGTTTGCCAGTCAGGCGAGGGCGATTTCGAACGAGCTTTTCAAGCGGGTTGAACAGTTCGATATTGGCACACTCGGATGGATCGGCTTCGGTTTCCTGCTTTGGACGGTCATTTCGTCCTTGGCGTCCGTCGAGTCCAGCTTTAATCAGATATGGGGGGTGAAGACGGCTCGTCCGGTATGGAAACGTGCCTACATGTATCTCTTTATTATGGTGGTGATTCCAGTGTTGGCGACGATCGCCATGTCTATGCCGATTCTCAATGTCGCCAAGAACATCGTTGTTGCGACGTTGGGAGCGACGTGGCTTACGAAGTGGGTAGGTGATGGGATTATCTGGATAATTGACTCAGTAGCCTTTCGGCTGGCGATGACGCTTTTCTTTTCGTCGTTGCTTTTCGGATTTCTCTACTGGGTGTTGCCTAATTGCAAGGTTCCGTGGAGGGTCTCTTGGCTTGGGGGGGCGGTATCCGCATTCTTCTTCGGTGCCTGGGTCAAGATCTGCGCCGTTGCCCAAGTCGGCATTGCCAAGTCGTCTGCCTTGTATGGGTCGTTTGCGTTGGTGCCGATTGTTCTTGCGTGGCTTTATATGAGTTGGCAGATCATCTTGATTGGCGCTTGTCTTACGCGTGAGATACAGAAAGAGACTGGAAGATGAAGGTTCTGATCACTGGCGGTAAGGGTATGCTTGGCCGAACGCTGCAGCGGGAGCTGGCGGAGCATGAGTTGGTGATTGCAGACCTGCCGGAGTGGGACATTACCGACGAAGGTTTCACGGAACAGGTTCGGCAGTGCGCGCCTGATCTGATCATTCATTGCGCGGCGATGACGAAAGTTGACGATTGTGAGGCGAAGAGCGACATGGCTTTCCGGCTGAACGAAGAAGGGTCGCGTAATGTGGCGATGGCCGCGAAGATTATGGGAGCGCGGCTTATCGCTATATCAACAGATTATGTTTTTTCCGGGGAGCCTCCGCGTGAACCTTGGGCGTGGAGCGAGACGGACATTCCACGTCCCCGTACTGTTTACGGCGCATCGAAGTTCGCCGGCGAGCAGATGATTCAGATGCTTTATCCTGACAATTCGGTTATTCTGCGCATTGCCTGGCTCTATGGTAATGGCGGTCCGAGCTTTGTTCATACGATGGCGAAACTCGGCGCGCAGCAGGGGTCGCCGCTCAAGGTTGTCAATGATCAGCGGGGTAATCCGACTTCAGCGAAGACGGTGGCTGACGTGATTCGGTTTCTTATCGCCCATCCCGAGGTCAGCGGCATCGTTCACGGCACCTGCGAGGATCAGTGTTCCTGGTATGAGCTGGCGTTGGAGTTGAAGCGGTTGCTCGGCGACCGTTTCCCGCGTGAAGTTGTTTCGTGTACTACCGAGGAGTACCCGTGTCCAGCGCCGCGCCCACACAATTCTGCGCTGAAGAAAAGTGTGCTTAATCTGCTTGGCTATCGTACTCCGAACTGGCGTCAGGCGCTGGCCGATTTCGTTTCCAGCGAGCCGCTTTAAGACCATTGGAAATTTCCTTAAAATTTTCTGAAAAACCCCCTTGTCAACTAAAGGGGTTTTTTGATATACTACATCCTTGTTCGCCCGTGATGGCGACAATTGATCTTTGAAAACAGGTGTAAGACGTGTCTCAGGAAGAGACACGGAACAGTAAATGTTTGTGTGGAGCAACTCAAATTCTTTTTTCTGAGAGTTTGATTC
>CAMGEN010000066.1:0-8827 GCA_946055075.1 uncultured Verrucomicrobiota bacterium
CTCCAACTCCAACTCGTAACTCCAACTCATGAAACACCTCAGTGTGGTCTTCGCGGCACTATTGCTGTCCGGTTGCATCTCTTCCACGCCTGATTTCCGCGATACCGTCGCGTCCGCCAAGGCTGCCGTTGCCCCGAGCGTTGTCTATATCCGTGTCATCTACAACGACACCCAGAGCGGCAAGGACCGTAAGGGGCAGGCGAGCGGATCCGGAGTGATCATTTCCGCAGATGGTGAGGTGCTGACGAATCATCATGTCATAGACAAGACGACCGAGATCCGCTGTCAGCTTGCGGATGGACGTTCATTTCCGGCGAAGATCATCGGTAAGGACAAGGACCTTGATATCGCGCTCCTTAAGCTTGAGTTGCCGACGAATCACGCCGAGCTTGCGGTCGCGGAACTTTCGCCGCGCTGGCTTGAGGTCGGTGAGATCGTGCTTGCGATGGGAGCCCCGTGGGGGCTTGCCCGTTCGGTTACGATGGGCATCGTCTCTTGTAACGACCGATTTCTTGAGAACTGCGGTGACTATACGCTTTGGTATCAGACGGATGCCGCGATTTCGCCCGGTAATTCCGGCGGCCCTCTCGTCGATACGGAGGGACGTGTCGTTGGTATCAACGCTCGTGGCAACATGATGGGCGACCAGGGCTTCACGATCCCGTCCGAGACGATTTTAGAGGTGCTTCCCGACCTTCGTAAGTACGGCGAGGCGCATTGGGCGTGGTTCGGTTTCCGCCTGCAGCCGCGCGAGGACTTCAATCACAACATGTTCTTCAACACCAGGGAAGGGGCCATCATCGCGGATATCGAGCAGGGTTCGCCTGCGCTCAAGGCCGGACTCAAGGCCAACGATCTCCTACTCTCGGTCGACGGCTGGAAGACCGATGCGCGCGCGTGGGAAGACATCCCCGCGATCGAACGCCACCTCGGCCGCCTTGCTTTCGGAAAGCCATGTACATTTTCGATTGTCCGTAACGGCGAACCGATGAAGGTCACGGTAGCGCCGACTGAAAAGGGCAAGGTCGAAGGTGAGGAGTTCGCGTGCGAACGCTGGGGCATGACTTTTAAAGAGATCAACCGCTTTTATAATCCCGATCTCACGTTCTTCGCGCCGGACGGCGGACTCTATGTCTCGGGAATCAACTGGGATGGTAACGCCGAAAACTGCGGCTTCCGCGAGAAGGATATCGTCGTTGCGGTTGATGGCAAGCCTGTGCGTTCTATCGCTGACGTGAAGGTGATCTATGAGCTCGCGATGGAGAACATTGAGAAGGTGACCAAGGCGCCGATCGTGGTGTCGCGGAACGGCCGCAAGACGACGCTCTTGCTTGACTACACCGAAGATACCGAGAAGGAGGATTGAGCCATGACTTCGTTAATTGCATCCGCGCTTCTTGCGGCTGTGATCCCGACCGACTTCCTTGATTCCGTCGGTACCGCCGCTTACTGGTTCAAGAAGGATTCCCGCGGCAGGGGCGATTCGATTTCGGAGCAGTCTAAGCCGAAGCGTTTCCCCGCATTCGCGGTCGCGCCCGACGCATTTCTAGTGCAGGATCCGATGGTCCGCACCCAGCACCTTGCTCGCATCGAACTCTGGTTCGGAGACAAGGTTTATTCCGCGAAGGAATCCGCGCGCGGCAAGGATCAGGACTTTGTGGTGCTTAAGACGGAGGAGGCGGTCGATGGCGTCAAGCCGTTATCTTTCGTCGATGGTGATGGTGTCAGCCAGTTGACATGGGTCTGGTACGGCGACACGATGCGGATCGAAACCTCTGGAATCGGGACTAATGAGTCCGTGCATGTAGATGTCAAGACGCGCCAGCCGTTTTATTCCGGCAAAGGGAGCGCGCTGATCGTGGATAAACAGCGTCGTCCAGTGGGAATGAGCTTCCAGGATCTCAAAGTGCTGAAGTCTGACCGTTACGTCTTCGCACCGCCGCTTTCCCGCGGCACTGTTGCCGCGGACTCTTTCGAAAAGGCGGCATGCGATATTGAACGCAAAACCGCTTCCGCCGCACTTTCGCTCGTATTTCATCTAGAGCAGGAGGACAAGGATTCGCGCCAAGGTCGCCGTTGGCGGTATGATGACGACGGACCGTCCTCGAGCGAATTCGACGCGATGGGCGTGGTGATTAACGGACGCGTATTAGTACCGAACGGCATCGATGCCGCCGGTATCGCGCGGCTGAAGTCCGTCGAGGCGAAGTTCGCCGACGGAACCAAGACCAACCTCGTCTTCGCCGGCGCGCTCAAGGAATGGAAGGCGCTCGTCTTCGATCTGCCGAAGGGGTTTGAAACCCGCTGCGGATCGCTCGCCGTCTCCGCGGTCGATCCGCATACGCTGTTTGCGCAGCGGGGGTGGTCCGCCTCCATCGAGAACGAAGCCGGCAACCCGATCGCCGTATGCGCTCCCAAGCGGTTCGAAGGCGTTGAGTTCCTCAAGGGTGCTAAATTCGTCGCCAGCGTCGAACGGCTTGGCCAAAGCGACATCGAATCCTCTCGTGGTTATCGCGATGAAGGCAACCGCTCGATCGACATGATCCTCACCGATTCCGGCGAAATCGCCGCGATGCTGCTGTCGGAACGCTTCGGGGAGCGTTACTCCTACCGCACTCCGGCGATCGCTCCGTGCGATCTGATCGATGCGCTCGCTGGCAAGGTGTTCGATCCCGAGTTGCGTCCGCG
This sequence comes from uncultured Verrucomicrobiota bacterium, assembly GCA_946055075.1. Classification (GTDB taxonomy): domain Bacteria; phylum Verrucomicrobiota; class Kiritimatiellia; order RFP12; family UBA1067; genus UBA1067. The sequence goes on from CAMGEN010000066.1 coordinate 2,689, forward strand.
CGGCGAAGAAGACCGCAACCGCATCGTCTGGCTCGGCGTCGAGACGGTCGAGCTTACCTCCGCCCTCGCCCGCGAGAAGAACGCCCAGAGCTTCTGCGAGAAGTATTCGCGTCCTCCGCTCGTCACTGAGGTCTATCCCGGCTCGCCGATCGCGAAGTCCGGTATTGTCGTCGGCGATATCTTGTTGTCCTATCGCCGCGGAAACGAGGAGGAGCATCGGATCGAAGCGGACTACGACTATTCCGGCCGCAACTGGACCGAATACTTTGAGTCGTCCGACTACTATTCGTATTACGGTATCAGCGCCACGCCGTGGTCTGATGTCGAGAACGGACTAAACCGAGAACTGACGAAATACGGAGCCGGCTCGAAGATCACCATCGTTTATGTCCGTGACGGCAAGCGCAATGAAGTCGAAGTGACGCTCGAATCCGCTCCGCCGCATTACAAGAACGCTCCCAAGGCGCGTAATCGCACGCTCGGCATCCTCGTGCGCGACATGACTTTCGAAGTCCGTAGCTTCTTCAAGTTCGACGACAATGCTCCCGGGGTCGTGATCGCGAAGATCAAGCCGGGCTCTCCTGCGGCGGTTGCGGGACTCAAGGTCTACGAACTCATCACCGAGGTGAACGGCGAGAAGGTGACGGGCGCGAAGGATTTCGCGGCGAAGATCAAGGATAAGAAGGACCTCGTTTTCGCGGTCCGTCGTCTTTCTCAGACTCGTATGGTCAAGATCCACGTGAAGTGAGCTACGCCGGTGACCGCGCCTGGAGGGAATGGTTCGACATCTGCTCGGTGAGCGGATGCGGACCCGAATCCTCGGCTGCGCTTCGGTCCGAGATTGAAAGCGCGATGTTCGCGCGCCTTGCCAAATACGGAATTTCGCGCGAGGAGATCGGCGGAGACGATCCGATTGCGGCGTTCGACGCGTATTTCAAGCTCAAGGGTTCGCGTGAGAAGGGCAAGCCCCTAAAGTCGTATTTCGCCTATCGTATCGAGTCCGAAGGAATGCGGATGAAGGACTTCGTCTGCGGCACGCTCTTCGGTTCGACGTCGGGACGCGTTCACGATATTGTGGCCGATTGGATCGGCTGCATCAAGGGGTGGAAGTCGCGCTGGCTTGAATCCGAAGACGGTAGGCGCAAGGTCGTATGGGAGTCCGCGCAGTCCGAAACCGAAGGTTCGTCCGTCGAACTTTCCTACGACGCTCCCGATGTTGTCGGCTATCTCGATCTCGGTTTCATTCGCGGCGAAATCGCCGCGGGAATCGGGAGGATCGCGGAGCAACTGAAACTGGAAAAACGTCAGGTCGCGCTCCTTTCTTATGCGGTGGCGATGAACGTGTCGATAACCGAGCCGACGATTCTCGAATCGCTGGGCGTCGGCAAGTCACGCGCATACACACTCAAGGACAAGGTGATGGAGGAGTTGCGCGGAGAGTTCGACGAGGGTGAAATCGCGGACGATCCCGCGTTCGGAAGATTGTTGATCGAGGTTTGTGAGGAGATGATGAAATGACGAAGTCGTTTGACAGCGAGGTGAAGGTCGGCGAGCTCCGGATTTTCGCGGATCTGGAGCGTCCCGTCGTCGCGCTGATCGCCGAAGACCGCGGCGCCTTCGGCTTCCGCATCATTCCGGTTTCCGATTTCACCAGCGTCTCCTGCGAAGGCGAGCAGTTGGTCGGCGAGCGTGTCTATCAGTATTGGAACGCGTGCAACGTCCCGCTGTCCTTTGCTTCCCGCAGCTGGCTTGTCGCCACTCTTTCTCCCGAAGAACTGGAATCCGTCCGTTCTCAACCTTTCATCTCCGCCTCGACCTCTTCTCTTCACCTTACCCCTTATCAGCGCACCTACCTCTTCTCGGTGCCGAGTCCGTTCGCCAGTTTTGAGAACGAATCTTCCCACCGCACTCTTTCATCTTTCACTTTTACTTTTTCCTTCCGCCGCGTTGCCGGCTTCGCTCTTGCGGCCTGCCTCGTTTTCGCACTTGTCTTCGCGGTCCGTCTCGATCTTGATCGTGCGTCGCATAAGGAGGAGCGGGCGCATGCGTGGAATCTAGTTCTCGCGCCGTCCGAACTGGAGAAGTTGCAGGAGGGTTCCGACGGTCCGGCGGAATCCGACCAGGTCGAGGTCGCGGCGAATGCGCCGAAATTCGTGATCGCTCCGCCCGACGCGGTGAAGCTGGAGCGTGAGCCGGAAATCGGCGGCGAGGTTTCCGCGCCGAAGATCGCGAAGGTGAAGGAGAAGTCGGATGCGCCGTTGGATAGGGTGGATGCCGCGAGAATGCGGTTGCTGAAGCGGAATACGGCGGAAGAGCATGCAATTGCGGTAATGACCTACATCGCGTGCGGAGTAAGCGCCGGCGAGTCCGAGTTCGGTCCCAAACTGGTGGAGTCGTCTGAAAAACTGGTCGCCGAAGTGAAGTCCGGCAAGATGACGGACGAATATGTCCGTCGTCTCGTCGCGACCGCGCTCTGCCGCGCGTATGTTGCGATCGCCAATCCCGATCTCAAGTCGCCGGCGGAGTTCGCGCTCGATTCGCTCGGCGACAAGCGTGCGGTCGAGATCGTTGCGCGAGGTTACGATCTGATCGAGGACTGGTATGAGTCCCGTCGCGAATACGTGTCCGGCACCTCCGGTACTGTCGCCGTACCGATCGCCTGGCCCGATTGGTTCCGCTTCTTGAAATCTCGCGTGAAATAGTGGTGGAAAATCGTCCGGCGTCGCTCCTTTACGAAATGGAAGGAGATGAACGCCATGAAGAATCCGCCTAAAGTCAACGACCGTTACCTCAATGCCTACGAGCGGATGATAGGTCCGTTCTGGGGCACGCTGATTCCGTTTGCCTGCGTGATGATCCTGATGGTCGTCACCGCGGTCCAGTCGCAGCGGCGCGAGATCATTCCGATCGACATTCCGCGTCCTGTCGAGGATGATCCGCCGCCGGAACAGAAGCCGGAGGATGTTCCGCCGGAGCCGCCGGAACCGATCGAGCAGCAGGTGGATTTCCAGATCGACACGCCTGCAACCACGTTCAACGAGACGGAGTTCGTGAATTCGGAGCCAGTGATTACTTCCGAACCGGTTTCGATGAAGCCCGCCGACCGGGATGCGGTGAGCATCATCAAGTGTCCGGTCACGATGCCGAGCATCAGCGGTTCGCGTACCCCTGGTGCGCGCGGAAGGTTCCTCACTGGCGGACCAACGGTCGGAGACTCCGCCACCGAGCATTCCGTGATGATGGCGTTGCGCTGGCTCAAGAAGACGCAGCGGACGGACGGCTCGTGGAACGGACAGCCGATCTCGAACACGGCGCTTGCGCTTCTTTGTTATCTCGCACACGGCGAGACCCCTCGCTCGGAGGAGTTCGGCGCGACGGTGGAGACGGCGCTCGAATATCTGATCGGAGCGATGCAGGAAGGGGCGGACGGTAAAGTGCGCTTCAAGGGCTCGGACGGCAACGAGTATGCGTTCCTCATCGCGACCTATGCGCTCGCCGAAGCATACGGCATGACGAAGCATCCGGATGCGAAGTACGCAGCGGAGAAGGGGCTTGAGCGCATCCTAAGGGGACAGTCCCCGACCGGCGGTTGGGATTACAAGCTTAACTGCGAATCGACGCGCGACGACATGTCGTACGCGGGTTGGGCGCTGCAGGCGTTGAAGGCGTGCAAGCTGGCGGGGCTTCAACCCAACGGACTTGACGACTGCATCAAGAAGGCGATGCATTGTCTCGCGAAGCGCAATTTTAGCAACGGCGGATTCAACTACACCGCGGGCGGCAGTCCGACTGGACTCACCGCGACCGGTTGTCTCGCGATGCAGCTCCTTGGATTTTCGGACCGCTGCGAAGTCGCCGCGTCCCTCGATACGATGCGCGAATGGCTACCAACGTTTTCGAAGGACGAACTTAAGATCGGCGGCTCCTCGGCCGGGGTCTGTCCCCAGTATTACTGCTACTACGCGACGCAGTGCAAGTACCAGAGCGGGATGTGTGTGGGCGCGGAGAAGAAGAACCTCGAAAGCTGGGCGAAGTGGAATGCCGCGATGAAGAAGCTTTACACGTCGACGATCATCGTGCCGGAGGAGAAGATCGAGGGTCCGGACGGCAGGGAATTTGACATTGGCTACTGGAAGAACACCGATGCGCATGGCGCGGGCGACACGATGTCCACCTGCCTCTGCGCATTGCAGCTGATGGTCTACTACCGATATCTTCCCACGACCAAGGTTCCGTCAAGACATCACCTCGCGAAACGTTGATGGGGCATTGACTCGAAGTGGGGATTGTGATAACTTTACATGCATGTATTCCACAGTGCTCATTTCCGGCGCCTCCAGCGGAATCGGCGAGGCGATTGCTTACGAGTGTGTACGACGCGGTGCGCAGCATCTATTCCTTGGGGGACGCAATGCCGAGCGTCTTTCCGCCGTTGCCGCCAAATGCCGCGAATTGGCCGCACATCGTGTTTTTTTAACTGGGGATGCGGAATCCCTTCCGCTCTCTGTCCCGCAGGACTTCGCAGTCCATACTTCCATCGTCGATGTGACCGACGAGTCCGCCACCCGCGCATGGGTTGAGTCTTCCAATGCCATTGATCCGCTCGACCTTGTTTTTGCCAATGCCGGCGTGGCCACAGGAGTCGAGTCCGAAGCAAATATCCGCACCACCTTCGCCACCAACGTCGGCGGCGTCCTCAACGTCTCCCTCCCCGCCATCGCCGCCTTCCGTAAGAACAGGGAATCTTCCCGCCATGACTGTTCCCTATTTCCTGCTCCCTGTTCCCTGATTCTAACCGCCTCCATCGCCGGCTATGCGCCGCTGACGACGTGTCCGTCGTATTCCGCGACGAAGTCGTGCGTGAAGACCTGGGGACTCGCGATGCGCGGGATGCTGAAGAAGGAAGGGATCAATGTGAGTGTGATCTGTCCTGGTTTCATCCGGTCGCGAATGACGGACGTGAACACCTGTCCCATGCCGTTCTTCATGGAGGCGGACAAGGCGGCGAGGATTATCCTCAGCCGTGTTGAGCGTAACGTCGGACTCATCGCCTTCCCGTGGCCGATGCGCTTTTCTGTGTGGATGCTTTCGTGCCTTCCCGCGCGGATGACGGAATTCATCGCCTCGCTTCTTCCCTCTAAGATCAAGCGGCAGGGCATGGTAACGGACGGCAATGGGTCCGAGGCGTCGCCGTCTCCGAAGTCATGAGCGTTTCTTTTCGTCAATATGTCGGACGTCTTGCGCCCTCGCCTACCGGTGCGCTGCATCTCGGCAATGTCCGTACCTTCATGATCGCCTGGCTTCGTGCGCGTTCGCAACGCGGTAAGGTGATCATGAGGATGGAGGATCTCGATCATCCGAAGGACAAGCCCGGCGCGGCGGCGCAGGCGATCGAGGACCTCAGGTGGCTCGGTTTCGATTGGGACGAGGAGTATGTGCAGTCCGAACGCAAGGCGATCTACGCCGAGGCGACGCAGGCGTTGTTCAAAGCCGGACACATCTATCCGTGCGTCTGTTCGCGCAGGGACGTGGAGTCGGCGCAATCCGCTCCGCATTCGGGCGATCAGCTCTTTTATCCCGGCACCTGCCGCGACCGCTTCTCCTCTTGGCAGGAAGCTGAGGATTTCAAGCGTTCCCATTCTCCGTTCCCAATTCCCAATTCCCCATCTCCATGCTGGCGCTTTCGCGTTCCTGATGATTGCACCATCTCCTTTACGGACGTCTTTGCCGGACCTTACACGCAGAACATTTCGGCGACGCTTGGTGATTTTCCTCTTGCCCGTGATGAAGGTGGCGCCGGCTACACTCTGGCCGCGACCCTCGACGATCTCCTGATGGGCGTTACCGAAGTGATCCGTGGCGACGATCTTCTTCCAGCCACTCCCGCCCAGATTCTGTTATTGCAAGTCTTAATCTCCACTCTCCAACTCCAACTACTTTCTCCAACTCCATCCTACTGCCACGTCCCCTTGGTAGTTGGACCTGATGGCAAGCGTCTGGCCAAGCGTCACGGAGACACTCGCATTTCCTTCTATCGTGAGCAAGGCCGTTCTCCCGAGTCGATCCTCGGGTATCTCGCGGCGTCCTGCGGTTGGTGTGCTCCCGGCGATTCGATTTCCCTCGCGGCACTTCTGCCGCG
>CAMGEN010000067.1:0-8067 GCA_946055075.1 uncultured Verrucomicrobiota bacterium
CAGTACCGCATGGTCGAGTACACCGAGATGACCAAGGAGCAGTGCGAGCGCAAGGGCAAGGACGGCAATCTCTACTTCCTCTACGGTTCTCCCGCCATTCACGTCTTTGACCGCGCGTTCCTCGAACGCGAGGCCGGCAAGCAGATGCCGCTTCATCTCGCGTTCAAGAAAATTCCGTTCGTGGATGCCGGCGGCAAGGTGGTGAAACCGTCCGAACCCAACGGATACAAGTTCGAGAAGTTCATCTTCGACATTCTCCCGAACGCCAGGACCGCCGCGTTCCTCGCCTTCGATCAGAAGGACGAGTTCTCGCCGGTCAAGAACGCCGAGGGCAACGACTCGCCCGCGACCTGCAAGGAGGATATGCAGAACAAGTGGAAGAAGTGGCTCGCCGAGGCAGGTGTCGCCGTGCTCGCCGGTGTCCCGGTCGAAATCGACCCCGCCTACGCGGTGGACGCCGAGGATCTCAAGTCCATCGGCCTCTCCCTCGGCGCGGAGTGATCCGTTCACCAGATTCGTGATTGCAGAAAAGGACCTCCTTATGAAACGCCTCCTTTTGGCGCTGGTCCTCGGCATTGCCGTCACCGCATCGGCTGTCGATCTCAACGAAGTCGACGACCTCAAACCGCTCGCCATGCGCGTCTACGGTGTCCGTAAGGCGGTCGCTGAGTCCGATACGATCGTCCGTATCGTCCTCGGCGCGTCCTTCGTCGACGCCCGCCAGGAAAAGGAGGCCTACCGCATCATCTCGCCGAGACGATCCCGCGCTCCGCAAGGCGGTGGTTGGGGCGATCGCAAAGCAGGCGGACATGTTCATCCGCAACTGCGATCAACTTGCGTTCAAGTTTCTCAAGCATCCGTACTCCCCCGTCACCTGGGGTTCGGGAGCCTATGAGAACTTCGCGGTTCCCGTCGCCTTCATGTGGCGGCTCACCGGCGACTCCAAGTACCGTGACTGGTTGATCCGAACCTGTGACAACACGCTCGGGGCGAATCCGATGGGCATTAGCTGGATCGTGGGTCTCGGCGAGCGCACGGTCAGGTGTCCGCTCCATAACTCTCGGTATCGCCCCGACGGCGTTGCGGTATCCGGGCTCCAGGTGCAGGGTCCGATGCAACGCGGTAGCGGCTATTGCTTCACCGAGACTTGCTATCCGTGGTTCAAGGACGGCATCGCCAAGATGCACGTCTTCGCGGATGTCCATTTCTGCATTGCGATGGACGAGCCCACGGCCAACAACATGGCCAATACCATGATGATCTTCGGTATCCTTTGTAAATAACCGACTTGACTAATGACGGAGAAATAGAGTATAATATCAAAATCTTATCCTGCAAAAGGAAACATCAAACCTTATGAAGAAGCTAATGCTTGCCGCGATTTTTGCTGTTGGCTCTGCCATCGGCATTGAAGCCGCGCCTACTGATAACGTGACCCAGGCCGATCTCCAGGCTATTATTGAGCGTCTCAACAAGCTTGAGGCCGAAAATAAGGCCCAGGCTAAGAAAATTGCTGACCTTGAAGGCAAGAACAAGGCGCTTGTCGCCAAGGCCGAGGCCGCCGAGAAGAAGGCGGATGCCAAGGTTGCCAAGGATGAAGGCACTGCAGTAAGCGAGTCGGGCAAGATCTATACGACTGCTAACGGGCACAAGTATTATCTCGCCGATGCTTCCGCCAGGATCTTCGAGCCGCTCACCGAGTCGGGCCTCAAGTTCCAGCCGTACGGCTACCTCGTTCTCGAGGGCATCTACAACACGGCGGGCACGGATTCTCCGATGTACACCGACTACGTGCGCCCGCGTAACGCGCAGAACCATGGCGGCAAGGATCATACGGCGACGCTCAGCATTTGCGACTCGATTCTCGGCTTCAACATCTTCACGCCCGAGACCTATGCCGGTTGGAAGTTCAACGGCAAATTCGAGTTCGATCTTGCCGGCGGCAATATCAATGATTGGGGTTCGTTCCACATTCGCCACCTCTACTGGAACATGGAACATGAAGACGGATGGTCCATTCTCTTCGGCCAGACCTGGCATCTCTGGAAGATGGTTACCCCGTCTGAGATCGACGGCGCGTGGATGGAGTTTACCGGTCATCCCTATCGTCGTAGCCCGCAGATCCGCGTGACCAAGAAGTGGGATTGGGAGGATAGCTCGCTCGAAGCTCGTTTCGGCTTCGTGAAGGGCGGTCCCGGTATGAGCGGTGATCGTGATGAAAACGGCACGGAAGACAACGAGCAGACGGCTTGGGGCCTGTTTGAGGGCGCTCTCGTTTACGAACATGATGCCAGTTGGGATGATGGTCGTCGTTGGCTCTTTGGCATCGGCGGACATTATGGTCGCACCAATATCCATCGTGAGAGCGCTCCTGGCGTTTTTGACGGTCCGGATGATAACTACAACAGCAGCATGATCATGCTTGCCGCATCCATTCCTTTTGCCGAGAAGTTTACGCTCTGCGGTCAGGTCTTCGCGGGCGAGAACCTTGGTGATGTGCAAGGCGGCGTCGGCAACAAGATCGCCTTTAAGGATCCCATGAACAAGGGGCGCGAGATTACGACCGTCGGTGGCTTTATCGACTTGAACTACGCGTTGAACGACACCTGGTCGTTCGCTGCCGGCTACGGCTTCGACAATCCGTCGGTGCATGCCGATGAGGATATTTACACCCGTGGTTGGGCTGGTACCACCTTCAATGATCGTGTCTATGTCGATGCTTTCTATCAGTGGAACGCGAATCTTCACTTCGGTCTGGAATACGCCTATCTGACGACTCAGTATGTCGGATTCTGGGAAGACAACGACAGTCACCGCTTCCAGTTCTCGGTGTACTACGATTTCTAAGTCGAAGGGCTGAGGTTGAATATTTTTTGATTGAAAGTCCGGGGCTCTCGACGAGGGTCCCTTGACTTTTTAAAAGGGCAGAGGATTTAATTCATACTAAAATACGATCGGATCATCATGAACAGAGCAAGTTGGTCAGGACAGTTGGCATTCGTTATCGCCGCGGCCGCATCGGCGATTGGGCTCGGGAACCTTTGGCGTTTCCCATATCTCGCAGCGCAGTATGGTGGTGGCACGTTCATCTTCGTTTATCTCTGTCTTGTGGTTACCCTCGGCTTCACGCTGATGCTTTCCGAGATTGCGATCGGCCGCAAGACGCAGCAGAGTCAGCTGACCGCCTACAACGAGCTTAAGGGACACGGTGCGCTCAAGCTCCTCGGCTTGGTGGCGACGATCATCCCCGTGTTGATCACTCCGTATTACAGCGTGATCGGCGGTTGGGTGCTCTATTATCTCAAGGCCTATGCGCTGATGGCGTTCACCGGGGCGTCGCCGATGGGAGAGGCGGCCGCCGAGTCGGGTGCCTTCTTCAGCGGATTCATTACCGCTCCGTTCGCGCCGATGGGCTATGCGATGATCTTCATCCTCGCCTGCGCCTCTGTAATTCTCCTCGGGGTCAAGAACGGCATCGAGAAGTCTAACATGATCATGATGCCGATCCTGTTCTTCATGGCTGTCGCGATTTCGATCTATGTCATCTGTATGCCGGGGTCTGGTGATGGTCTCAAGTACTATTTCATCCCGAATGTGGATGCCTTCCGCGTCGACGGACATTTCTCGATCGCGCTGCTCGGCAAGACCATCCTCGGCGCGATGGGGCAGATGTTCTATTCGCTGTCCCTCGCCATGGGCATCATGGTCACCTACGGCTCCTACATGAAGAAGACCGATTCGATCGAGAATTGCGTCCGTCGCATCGAGATCTTTGACACCTTCATCGCGGTCATCGCCGGTCTGATGATCATTCCCGTGGTCTACATGTTCGCGGTGAAGACCGGCACTCCGGTCAAGGAGGCGATGAGCGCTGGTCCCGGACTCATGTTCATCACGCTTCCGAAGGTGTTCGCGACGTTCGGCGCCGCCGGCGCCTGGATCGGTCTCGCATTCTTCCTGCTCGTGACCTTCGCCGCGGCGACTTCCGCGATCTCGCTGTTCGAGGCGTGCGTGGCGTCCGTCTGCGACGTCATCAAGATCGACCGCAAGGCGTCGACGTTCTTCACTTCCGCGCTGATCCTCTTCCTCGCGGTGTTCTCCGCGATCGGATACGGCCCCTGGGGTGACGTCAAGCTCTTCGGCATGCAGTTCCTCGACTTCTTCGACTTCGTCACCAATTCGGTGCTGATGCCGATTACCGCCGCCGCCACCTGCATCTTCATCGGCTGGGTGCTCAAGCCCCAGTCGATCATCGACGAGGTCGAGGCGGAGGGCAACCGCTTCAAGGCGAAGGGGCTTTACATCGCGATGGTGAAGTACTTCGCACCCGCGTTCGTGATCGCGATTCTCATCTCCGAGGTTTGTCGTGCCCTCGGCATCGGCGGCTGGAAGATCTGATTTCGCTGCTCGGATAAAATCTTTGTCATCACAACCCTCTACAATCTAAACTTTTATGCAGATCAGACAGATATCGATCTTCCTTGAGAACAAACCTGGGCAGCTTTCCGCCATCTGTTGCGATCTTGCCGAGTCTGGCGTCAATATCGCGACTCTGTCGCTTGCCGACACTAGCGACTTCGGTATCGTCCGTATGATTGTTGATGACCATGACAGGGCGCGCGAGGCACTGACCGCGAAGGGGCATGTTGTGAATATCGCGCAAGTCGTCGCGGTTTGCGTGCCCGATCGTCCGGGTGGTATGGCGGAGGTCATGCTGGCGCTAGACAAGTCTGGTGTCGATATCGAGTACAGCTACGCCTTCGCTTTTCATAAGGGCGAGAAGGCGGTGTTGGTATTCCGCTTCGCGGATAACGCAAAGGCGGAGGAGGCGCTTAAGGCCGCAGGTTACATTACGCTTACGGAAGAGGAAGTGAGCGAGGCGGCGAAGTGAAGTCGGTACTCGTCACCGGAGGAACGGTCCGTCTAGGGCTTGCAATCGCGGAGTATCTCCGCGATTGCGGCTATAGAGTGATTACCACTTCCAGTCGCAGCGGTTCTGGCGCTGATATCATCGTTGATTTTCGCGATCCCGCGGGCGCTGCGAAATGCTATGCTGCTGCACTGCATCTGCTCGAAGGTCTTCCACTGGACGCTGTTGTCAATAACGCCGCGCTCTTTACGGGGGCGGATTCCGATGTGGAGGCTGTTGGTTTGACCGCTCCTAAGACGCTTACTATGCTTATGTCTGGGCGTGAAGCGGCAGGGCGCGGATGTGTGATCAACATACTTGATGCGACAGGGGGTGGCGTCGCGTCAGGGCGAAGCGCTATGTATGGTAATTGCAAACGAGAACTTCGCAAATACACCAAGATGTCGGCGGAGATGTTTTCTGATACGCTTCGTGTGAACTCTGTCTCTCCGGGTCCGATAGCGGAACTTGCGCCGGTCGGTGTGCACGAGAAGGCGGAGAAATGTCCGCTTGGACGCCCCAAGGCCGTGGATATCGCTAAGGCTGTGGTTTTCTTGATTGAAAGTGAGTCTGTTACCGGTGTCGACATTCCCGTTGACGGCGGACTCTCACTCGGTGAATTGTGATATAATACGCGTAAATCATTTCAGTCTGTGACGACGGGGCATGGGGCTCCGCGTGTGACAAGCTGAGTCTACAGGGAATGAAAATGAATAAGAAGTTGCATTGCCATGTCTTTACGTCGGAGTCCGTTTCTGAAGGGCATCCGGACAAGGTGGCGGATCAGATCTCCGATGCTGTGCTGGACGCATGTCTTGCCAGGGACGCTCATGCGCATGTGGCGTGCGAGACGATGGTTGGTCCAGATGTTGTCGTCAACATGGGCGAGATTACCTGTCGCGGCTTTGAGAAGATCGATACCGAGAAGATCGCCCGCAGGGTCGCCAAGAAGATTGGATATGATCGTTCCGGCGAGGGCTTTGATGCCAAGGATTTCGCCTATTATTCGCATCTGCACGGGCAGTCGCCAGACATCGCGCAGGGTGTGAATCGTAAGACGGCTGAGAAGCAGGGCGCCGGCGATCAGGGGATGATGTTCGGCTATGCGACGAACGAGACGGACTCCTATATGCCCGCAGCAATCGTCTATTCGCATGAGCTCCTTAAGATGTTCGCCGCGCTCCGTAAGAGCGGAAAGTACGACTGGTTGCGCCCTGATTCGAAGAGCCAGCTCTCTGTTGTCTACGCAGACGGCAAACCCGTCGCCATCGACACGGTCGTGATCTCGCATCAGACGACCGAGAAAGGAGCGACGAAGAAGAATTACGCGATCATCAGGAAGCTCGCCACCGATTATCTTGCGAATACCGGTCTGCTCACGAGGAAGACGAAGTTCTATATCAATCCGACCGGCAAGTTCGTAGTCGGCGGCCCCTGCGGAGACTCGGGGCTTACTGGGCGCAAGATTATCGTCGACACCTACGGCGGCATGGCAGCTCACGGCGGTGGCGCGTTCTCGGGCAAGGATCCTTCCAAGGTCGATCGCTCGGCAGCCTATTACGCCCGTTATGCCGCGAAGAATATCGTCGCTGCGGGGCTTGCAGACCGCTGTCAGATCCAGGTCGCCTATGCTATCGGTGTCGATAAGCCGGTTTCTTTCTGTGTCAAGACCTTCGGCACGGCGAGGGAAGGCGTCACTAATGGGAAGCTCGAGCAGATGCTCGCTTCGGGCAAGGTTTTCGATTTCCGCCCGTATGCTTTGATCGCCGACCTCAAGCTCTTGAAGCCCAAGGGCTGGTGTTACGAGGACACGGCGGCTTACGGACATTTCGGTCGCGACATCTTCCCTTGGGAGAAGCTGGATAAGGTGAAGGCCCTTAAGAAGTGGTTCGCATGAAGATGGGTTGAAGGTTGCGATTGAAGGTTGACAATGGTTTTACAGGATCTTCCTTCATCGACTCCGTCTAATCTGTACGCGCACTTCCCGTTCTGCCGACGGAAGTGCGCGTACTGCGCTCTGTATTCGCGTGTCGGGGGCTCGCAAGCGGATCGCGACGCATACGTCGCCGTTTTGGCGAATCAGCTTAAGCGCTCACAGCACCTAACGCCAAATCTTTCCTCTGTCTATTTAGGCGGCGGTTCGCCGGCCCTTTGCGATCTGCAACCATTGTTCTCCGCTCTCCGGCTTCCATCCGATTCTTACAATTCTGAGCCACAGTCAACTTCCAATGATACTTCTTCTCTCCGCGAATTCACCGTGGAACTGCATCCGCTGGATGTGTCTGTCGAGAAGCTGGAGTCGTTGAAGGCGGGTGGGGTCAATCGCATTTCCATGGGCGTTCAGTCGTTCGACGACAAGACACTCGCCGCGATGGGGCGTGGTTATACGATTGACGAGGCTCTGCGTTCGTTCGAGTTGGTGAAGAAGTTCTTCGACAACGCTGGTATTGATCTGATCATTGGGTATCCTGGGGATCCGTGCAGGATTGATCTCAGGCGTTTCGCGGATCTGGGGTTGCGCCATTGTTCCGTCTATTCGTTACAGAATGAAAGGGGTTTGAAGAACGTTCCAGATGATGATGTCGTCCTGGATGGAATTAAGCGTTGCGCTCGTCAGCTCAAGGAGTTCGGATTGGAGCGTTATGAAATCTCCAATTATGCGGTCCCGGGTTATGAATGCCGTCATAATCTGGCGGTGTGGAGGGGAGAGGATTACGTCGGACTCGGCGATGGAGCATGCGGTCGGATAGGGTTGAAGCGCACGCGAGGTGTTCGTTGTGAGTCGAAAGTCGTCTACGAGTCCGAGATGCTTTCTCCTGAAGAGGATTTGAAGGAACGCACCATTTTCCGTCTTCGCACGCGCTACGGATTGGATGCCTCACGCTTTCCAGAATGGTGTGAGTTGTTGGATCGTTTCGTCGCCGAAGGGCTGTTGACCAAGTCGTCGAAGAATTATTGCCGCGATGTGGCAGGAATTTGTGCCCTGCCGATTGGTGAGGATCTCACCTCTGGCGAGCCGCATTCAAATGTTTATTTTCTCACTGAACGTGGCACGGAGGTGTGCGACGCCATTCTTGCGGAAATAATTTGATTTGGAAATTTTACACCCTTATCCCACTTTTTGAATTGATGCACGCAAAGCTTTCGAGCCGGGGGCG
>CAMGEN010000068.1:0-7710 GCA_946055075.1 uncultured Verrucomicrobiota bacterium
CCCCGGCTCGAAAGCCTTGCGTGCATCAATTCAAAAAAGTGGGATAAGGGTGAAACAACAGGCACCAAACGCCAATCACGTGTAGCGCAACACTTCATCGACCGTCGTGTACCCGTCGAGGATTGAGCGGATACCATCTTCGCGCATGGTACGCATACCGAGTTCGCGTGCTTTTTCGCGGATAATCAACGTCGGGGCACGTTCATTGACCAATTCGCGCAGCGGCGGAGACATGCGGAGATATTCGAACACTCCGCGACGGCCCTTGTATCCAGTACCATTGCAGGTCTTGCAGCCTTTACCGAAGAAGAACTGCCGCCCTCCGATCTGATCGCGGGTCATCTCAATGCGCTCAAGCGTCTCGTCGTCCGGATCATAACCCTGCTTGCATTCCTTGCAACAGGTACGGACGAGTCGTTGCCCCAATACGCCTTCGAGCGTAGAAGACAAGAGGTAAGGAGCGACATTCATGTCAACGAGACGCATCACAGCACCAGCGGCGTCGTTAGTGTGCAGAGTGGAAAAGACGAAATGACCAGTAAGCGCGGCCTGTACCGCGATTTCCGCGGTTTCAAGGTCTCGAATCTCGCCGATCATCATAACGTCCGGATCCTGACGCAGGAACGCGCGAAGCACCGCGGCAAAGGTGTTACCAGCCTTGGCGTCGATCGGAACCTGAACAATCCCGTCGACATTGTATTCCACGGGCTCCTCGGCGGTAAGCAACTTGGTGTCTATCTGGTTGATACGGCGGAGGATAGAATAAAGCGTGGTTGTCTTGCCGGAACCAGTAGGACCAGTAACGATGAAGATGCCGTTCGGCTTCTCAACATCCATCGTAATCTGTTCATAGACGTCCTCAGGAAGACCGACGTTCTCAAGATCCAGTGATGTTGTCGTCTGGTCGAGGATTCGCATTACGACCGATTCGCCATAGACGGTCGGAAGACACGACACTCGCAGATCGACGGGCTTGCCAGCTACCGTCAACGCAATACGTCCGTCCTGAGGAACGCGGCGTTCGGCAATGTTGAGATTTGCCAAAATCTTGATGCGCGAGATAATCGCCGGCGCCATCTTGACATCTGGAGCCTTCATCTCATACAGCGCACCATCGACGCGATAGCGGATCTTAAAATCGTTCTCGAAGGGCTCGATATGGATATCCGCCGCATGATCGACAACGCCTTGGTAAAGAACCAGATTGACGAAGCGAATGATCGCGGAGGAATTGGCGGCGCTCTCCATCGAGGCGATATCATTCGCATTCGCTCCGGCAGCGAGAGTTTCGTCATCCGTCATGCCCTCGCCGAGGGACTTGATCATATCCGCAACGGACTCGCTGGAATCGCCATAATACTGTGCGATCCTGTCCATCACGTCCTTCTCGCGGGCAAAGACGAACTTCACCTCCTTCGAAAGCGTGAACATCATCTCGTCGTTAATACGCGGATCGACGAGATCAAAGGTTGCGAGCGTGACGGAAGAGTCGTCGGACGCGACGGGGAACACGTTGTACATCCTCGCGGTAGAGGCCGGAATCGCCTCCGTCACCTCGGTCTCCAGCGTCATGGATCCGAGATCGATCATCTCCGTGTCCTGATAGGCCGCCATCGCCGACAGAAGATCGTCTTCGGTCACAATCTCCTGATCGATCACAAGCTGACGGATCGACTTGGACTCGGTCTTCGCAAGATCCATCAGGTCGTTCGCCTGCTGGTCGTCGATGTATCCGTTCTGGATGAGGATGGTAAGTATCTGATCCATGTAAGGTGGCTTCTCTTTCTTATTCTCCTCGCGAGGGCGCGAGGGCTACTTTACGCGCCGTAGCCTTCTTCTTTAAGTTTTTGGACAACGGAATCGGGATCCTGCGACTTGGTGATGAGCTCCTCGTACGCGATAAGGCCCTGCTTGTAAAGCGCCGACAGATGCGAGTCGAGCGTTTGCATGCCGAACTTCGCGCCGGTCTGCAGGTCAGACTTAATCATATTCGTCTTATTGTCGCGGATACGCGAGCGGATGGCGTCCGTCGTGGTCATGATCTCAAACGCCGCAACACGCCCATGCACCTCCCCATTCTCATCAAGCTTCGGCAGGAGAATCTGCGAAATGACGGCCTGAAGACCCGCCGCCAGCTGCGTACGAATCTGCGCCTGCTGGTTCATTGGAAACGCGTCGACGATACGGTCAATCGTCTCGGCGGCGCCGGTCGTGTGGAGGGTTCCGAAAACGAGGTGACCAGTTTCGGCCGCGGTGATAGCCGCAGCAATCGTTTCAAGGTCACGCATTTCTCCGACGAGGATCACGTCTGGGTCCTGGCGCAATGCGCGACGAATAGCCTCGGCGAAGCTTGGAACATCGTCGCCGACCTCTCGCTGGGTGACGAGCGAATTCTTGGACTTGTGATAGAATTCGATGGGGTCTTCAATGGTAATAATATGGACATTGCGCTCGGTATTGATAACATCAAGCATCGAGGCGAGGGTCGTTGACTTACCGGATCCAGTAGGACCAGTCACCAGAATGAGCCCGCGCGGCTTGAACAGCAATTCCTTCACGACCGGCGGCAGACCCAACTGCTCCATCGTGAGCAACGTTGAAGGAATCTGACGCAGCACCGCACCGTACCGCTTGCGCTCCTTGAAGATGGACACACGAAAACGAGTGCCGTCTGGGTGCGCAAGCGCGAAGTCGGCGCCCCCGTTCTTCTCAACTTCTTCCATCTTCTCCTGTTCGCCAAGCTGATCGATCATCTCCTTGCAGAGGTCGAAGGCGTCCTGTTCGGACAGATCTTCGTCCGCAATCGGCAACAGCTCGCCGTGCACACGGAGTTTCGGCGGCATGAACGCGCGGATATGAAGGTCACTGCCGCCTTCGTCGATTGTAGCCTGAAGAAGATCCTGAATATGTATGTCCATAGCGTTTTAGGTTTTAGAAATTAGGTCGAGATCGACAACGGATGTTAAAATTCTGTTTCTTCAACTCTTCATTCTTCACTCTTACCTCTTCACTCAGTCGGCGTCACCCATCGTGACCCGCAACACTTCCTGAAGTGAAGTCATACCAGACGCGACCTTGAGCATACCATCCTCACGGAGCGTACGCATGCCAAGCTCACGGGCGCGCTGACGGAGAATCGTCGCGGGAGCATGGTCAAAAATGAGGCGCTGGACCGTATCGTCGACCTTGAAGATCTCGAAGATCCCCTTCCGCCCCTTATAGCCAGACTTCCCACAACGATCGCAGCCGGCCCCGTGATAGAGATGATCCGGCATCGTCTTCGAGAAGTTGCCGAGCATCTTGAGCTCACGCTCAGTAGGGGCATATTCCTCCTTGCATTTCTCACAGATCGCACGCACGAGTCGCTGGGCCATCGCCGCGCGCAGCGCAGACGCGACAAGAAACGGCTTGACGCCGATATCAAGAAGACGGGTTACTGCCGACGGAGCGTCATTAGTATGGAGGGTCGAGAACACCAAATGACCAGTAAGCGCGGCCTCCATCGCGATATCGGCGGTCTCAGCATCACGAATCTCTCCAATCATCACGATGTTCGGCGCCTGACGAAGGATTGATCGAAGCGCAGCAGAAAAGTCGAGACCGACATCCTTGTTCACCTGCACCTGATTGATTCCAGACATCTGGTATTCAACCGGGTCTTCAACGGTAATGAGCTTCTTGTCGGGAGTATTAATCTGCCCGAGACAGGCGTAAAGTGTAGTCGTCTTGCCCGAGCCAGTCGGACCCGTAACAAGCACCACTCCGTCTGGCAGCTTGATGAGCCGCTCGAAGGTCGCCTGGTCGTCAGTGAGAAATCCTAACTGCGGAAGACCGAGCGCAAGGTTCGACTTATCGAGAATACGCATGACGAGCGATTCGCCGTGATTCGTCGGAACCGAGCTGACACGAAGATCGAGATCCTTGCCGTTTACGGTGATCTGAATACGCCCATCCTGTGGAATCCGCTTCTCGGAGATCTTCATTTTCGACATGATCTTGAGACGCGAGATAATCGCCGACTGCAAACGCTTCGGCGGCGAATCCATTTTCCGAAGCGCGCCGTCGATGCGATAACGCACGCGGAACTCCTTCTCCATCGGCTCGATGTGGATATCCGACGCCTTCATCTTGATCGCGGTAGTGATCAACATCGTCGCCAGTTTGATCACCGGAGCGTCATCACCATTCGCCTCGCCGGAATCAAGGCCGGCGATATCGTCATCACCACGAGTCGTGACTTCGGCCGCGCCGGCGTCTTGATAAAGCTTGGCCATCGCCGCCATAACCTCGGCGCGCGGCGAAACCACCGCCTGCACATCACGACCGTGAAGTACATAACGCAGCGAATCGATCGCGTCATAACCCATCGGATCGGAAAGCGCGACCGTTATCGAGTATTCGTCGGACATCACCGGCACGATCGAATACTTGTGCGCAATCTCCGCCGAGATCTCCTGAGTGATCTCGGGCTTGATGACATCGGCGTTGATGTGACAATACTTAAGACCGAACTGGTCGGCAACCGTCCCGAGCACGGTATCCTCGTCCAATGTGCCGCCGGCGATAAGCACGTCAAGCGTGGTCTCGTTCTCAGCCTTCATCGAAGCGGCAGCGGCATCAACCTGTTCTTTCGAGAGGTAGCCGCGCTCGACGAGGAGCTGAATTACATATTCATCGTTACTTGTCATACGATATAAAAGTATTATATCCTATTCACACGCAAAACACAAGGGTTCAGACCTTGCGGTTGACCATGCGGAACGCAAGATCTCGGAGAAAGGAAGTATCGCCAGGAAGTCCGGACAGCGAAGCGATCGCCGCGGCGGTGTGCTTCTCAACAAGCGCCCTGGTCTCGGCTTCGGGATATGGCGAATCGCCGTCAAGCAGATCGTCTTCAAACTGAAAGGCCAGTCCGAGATTAAGCGCAAACACACGAAGCCTCTCTACCGCAACATCATCACCGCCGCCGGCATACGCCCCCATCACCGCCGCCGCACAAAACAGGTCCCCCGTCTTATGCTCGTACACAAAGTCGACATTCCGCAATTCCGCATTCTTAATTCCTAATTCTTCATTCCCCACATCTTCCACCTGTCCCTGAACCACTCCGAGCCCGTAACGTCCCAGCGTAGCGATGATCTCCGGAACTCTCCGCGGCGCTTTTGCCGCGACCGCGAAAGCAAGCGCCTGGAGCGAATCACCGACGAGAATCGCATTCGCCTCGCCAAACCGCTTCCATACCGTAGGCATGCCGCGACGTACGACGTCGTCATCCATCGCGGGAAGATCGTCATGAACGAGCGTATAATTGTGCAGGAGCTCAATGCCAGCGGCTGGATAACGCGCGTCTTCGGCCTTGCCGCCGACCGCCACGGCTGAAGCGAGGCAGACGAGCGGACGTATCCGCTTGCCGCCGGTTCCGACCGCATAACGCATGGCCTCGGAGAGAACGGCGGGACGAACATCCGCAGCCGGAAGCACTTCGTTCAAGGCAGTCTCAATGACAGATAGATATGCATCCATAACGAGGTAAGAAGTAAGAGTGAAGAGTGAAGAGTTGCGGACGTTAAAATCTTTTTATTATCCGTTCTTAGACTTGCGAACCGACGAGACCAGCATTGAAATCAATTCATCGCACTCAGAAACGAGCGTTTGCGTAGCCGCCCGCTCAGGCAGATAATCAGCCTTCTTCAAAAGAACAATCCAATACATAGTTTCAGAAGCCTCTTTCAACGCGACAGAAAGCTTTGTCGTAAAATCCGCTCGACTCTGTGCATATTGCGCCTCTGCAATATTCGCGCCAATCGATGTTCCACTTCTAAGAAACTGCTTCGAAAGAACAGTCTCACCGTTCTTCTTGAGAAACTTATAGGCCTTTACCACTCTCAGAGCAAATGCGCGCGACTTCTCGAGCAACGGACTGTCTTTCATAAACCTCTACCTCCACAACTCTTCACTCTTCACTCTTACCTCTTCACTTCAACATACCCATCGCGAATGCGATTATCGGCGGTATAGTGAAAATACTGATTATCGTCGACCCGCTGACGAGTCCGACGGAAAGATCAACGTCTCGTCCGTACTTCGATGCGAACATCGTCACCATCGCACCGACAGGAGCGGACGCGGCAATCGTTAGCGCCAGCATCATCGTGCGATCCAACGAACCACGGAACAGATAGAAAAAGGCGACGAGCATGAGCGGGCTCACCACCAGCCGAATCAATGTCGCGAGGTGCGCCTGACGCGAACACAGCACCGCCTTGAAATCGGCGCCAGCAAGATAATATCCGATCACCAGCATCGCAAGCGGAGTGTTGAGCTCGCTAATGAGCTTCACCGGAACGCGCACCACTTCCGGAAGTGTGATCGAAAACAGGAACAGCGGCAACCCGATAAGCAATCCCACCGTCCCCGGATTGACGAGCGGCTTGTAGGCAAGAAGCAACTGCGGAAGATGAATGAGCGCGGATGTACCTGTCGTTCCACTTTTCACCTTCACCTCTTCACCTCCTCTCATCTTCGCCAGCCCCCATGTCCACATGAAAAGGTTGAACATCGTCACATACACGATACCGTAGAAGACCCCCTTCGGACCAAGTATCGCGTATTCCAAGGGGATTCCCATAAATCCTGCATTAGAGAACACAGTCGCTACCCGCAACACCGGCAACTCGGCTTCACCGCCCTTCGCGGTATAACGCGAGATCCAGATCAGCAGCGCGTGCATTCCCGACGCCACCACGAAAGCGATCGCGAACTGGGCGAGCATTGAACTTTCAAAAGGACGTTGGAAGCACTCGACGATCAACGCCGGAGTCACGATCGTGATCAGTACATTGACCATTCCGCGCACCGAGAACTCATCCACCAGCTTCGCCTTGCGGCAGACAACCCCCACCCCGATCAGCACGAAAAGAATCGTAACTTGGTTGGCAACTAGCAAGAAGTTCTGCATGCTTAGGAGGAAAGCGGAAATTAAAGGCGATTCAGTACTGCTTCACCATTTCCTGGATCTGCTTGCGTGTCGCCTCGTCCGGCGCCACCACGATGCCGCGGAGGTTGTAAGGCACCCAGTGATTGGTCCAAGTCGTATCGCGGAACGGCTTCTCGAACATCGAGGGTACCGGCAACACGTCGTCAGAAGTCCCCATTTTACGATCCGGGCCCTTGGACATCAGAACCGGATTGGGATTGTCAGGCGAAGTCCAGTACTGATAAGGTTCACCCCATGGATCGGGAACAACTTTCTTGATATACGGACCAAACCATCCCTTCTTCTTCGGCGTGATCGCAGCAAGCGCCTGAAGCCCCTCGGCGTCAGAAGGATACTCCCCGCAATGAAACTTGTAGCGGCCCAGTGCCTCGCAAAGAGCATCGACGGATTGTCTCGCCTGAAGATCCGCCTTGGAGATTCGTTTCCTACCAAGCGAGACCTTGCCGGTCATCACCGCAATGAAGCTTCCTGCAAGGATGATCATCACCAGCGCGACCATCAGATAATAAACCGGACCTCTCTTGAAGCCATCGCCGCTCAGCCCCGCGGCGATACGCTTCTGCTCGAACTCGCGCGCGATCTTCTTGACCGCATCGTGAGACCTCTTCGTAGCCGCGGCCTTATTCGGATCCTTCGGCTGGAACTTCTTCTTGAGTGCGCTGTAGTCGACCATACAAAAACAAGTTATGAGGTAAGAGTGAAGAGTGAAGAGT
>CAMGEN010000069.1:0-7254 GCA_946055075.1 uncultured Verrucomicrobiota bacterium
ATTGGGCTTTTTGAAAACTGGGATAAATTACCCCAGAAAAAGTGGGATAAGGGTGTAGCCATTAGCAGCTCCAAGGAATGCCCTAAATATGATATAATACTATTTAATATTTCATCACAAGGAATTCTGACATGGCGAGTAACAGTGATTTCATGGTGTTTTCCGGAACGGCGAATCCTGCGTTGGCGCAGAAGGTTGCCGATTATCTCGGTCGTCCCCTCAATGCGATCAACATTCCGCACTTTCCTGATGGTGAGACGTTCTGTCAGGTTATTGACGGCGTGCGCGGCAAGGACGTGTTCGTCATTCAGTCTGGCAGCCCGGCGCCGAACGACGCCTATATGGAGCTTTTCATCATTATTGACGCGCTTAAGCGTGGCAGCGCCAAGCGTATCACCGCGGTGCTTCCGTACTATGGCTATGCCCGTCAGGACCGCAAGGACCAGCCGCGGGTTCCGATTACGGCGCGGCTTATCGCGAACCTCCTCGAGGCTGCCGGTGCTGATCGCGTTATGACGCTTGATCTGCACGCGAATCAGATTCAGGGCTTCTTCGACATTCCGCTTGATCACCTCAAGGCAGAGCCGATTATTCTCAAGTATATCCGCGATCAGCATTGGTCCAATCCGATCATCGTCGCTCCTGATACGGGCGGGGCGAAGACGGCTTACGGCTATAGCCGCAAGCTCGGTTGCGGTCTCGCGATCGTCGCCAAGCAGCGTACCGGTGGAGACACGGTAGAGAGCTTCTCGATTGTCGGCGATGTGAGCGGACACGAAGTCATTATGATTGATGACATGACTGCAACTGGCGGCACGCTTTCGGCCGCGGCGAAGATGTGCCGCGATAACGGCTGCAAGTCGGTTCACGCTTTCGTCTCTCACTTCCCGCTGACCCCGAAAGGCGCGGAGCGTCTGATGACCGAAGGGTATCTTGACGAGCTCGTCGTTACCGACTCCATCGCGCTTCGAGAAGGTTTCGATCCGTCCAAGCTGCCGTTCAAGCTTACGCAGCTTTCGGTTGCTCCGCTCATTGGCGAGGCGATCAAGCGGACGCATAACGACGAGTCGATCAATGATCTTTTCAATCACGAGTAAATGATCATCATCGTTGGCTTGGGCAATCCGGGTGCGCAGTATGCAAATACTCCGCACTCGGTTGGTTTTGAGTCTGTCGATGCCATTGCCGAAGCCATTGGCGCAACCTGGGAGGAGAAGCGTCAGTTCAAGTGTCTTTGGGCTAAAGGCGTTTTCGCGGGTGTACCCGTGATCCTCTGTAAGCCCCAGACCTACATGAACCTTTCTGGAGAGTCGGTTGCTCCGCTTGTGAAGTATTCCAATGCCACTGCCGATGATCTTATCGTGGTTCAGGATGATATCGATCTTCCTCTCGGGCGGATGCGAGTCCGTAAGGGTGGAACTTGCGGCGGGCACAACGGAATTCGTAATGTCATCGAGCGGTTGGGAACGATGCAATTCACGCGTCTCAAGCTTGGCGTCGGCAAGGATCCTGAGAATGTGATCGCTCATGTACTTGGAAAGTTCGATCCCGCTTCCCGCAAGATCATGGACGATGTTATTGTGACATCGGTCAAGGCCGTGGAGTCGATCCTTCGCGACGGACCAGATAGCGCCATGAATAAGTTCAATGGGTATTCCGCCGTCGTGGTGTGACGGCAAAAAATCTAGGTCAAAATCATGTCCAGTCTCAATCAGACTCCTCGCGGCAACCGTATTCATATTGCGTTCTTCGGGCTGAGGAATGCTGGCAAATCAACTCTGGTCAACGCCTTTTGCGGGCAGGAGCTGGCGATTGTCAGCGACACCCCTGGCACCACTACCGATCCCGTTTCCAAGGCGATGGAGATTCTCCCTCTTGGTCCGTGCCGGATCACTGATACCGCCGGTCTTGACGACGAAGGTGAATTGGGTGAAATGCGCGTTAAGAAGTCGCTAGATGTTCTGTCTACCGCTGATATCGCCGTCTGGGTTGGAGGGGATGCTGAAACCGTTGCCAGGGGCGCAGCTTGGAAGGATAGGTTTCTTTCCGAGTGCAAGAAGCGCAATGTTCGGGTGTTTGAATATGAGCGCGGAGAGGATGTCGGCGACCTCAAGCGGAAGATCGCCGAGGTGAAGCTTGAAGAGAGGATTCCGGGGCTGTTGGACGGACTTGTCAAAGCCGGCGATCACGTTACCTGCGTATGTCCGATTGACTCTTCGGCCCCGAAGGGGCGGCTCATTCTGCCGCAGGTGCAGGTTATCCGCGAGTGTCTTGATCTTCACGCCACGTGTACGGTTGTCCAACCTGAGGATTTCGTCGACGACGGGGGGCTGGTGATTTCCGATTCTCAGGCGGTGGGAAGATTCAAGGCCAAACATCTGACCACCTTTTCGGTTCTTTTCGCGCGACAGAAGGGTGACTTCGCGGAGTTCCTCCGCGGTGTCAAGGCGATCAAGAGCCTCAAGGATGGTGATACGGTGCTGATTTCCGAAGCTTGCACGCATCGCCGCCATTGCGAGGATATTGGCACGACTAAGATCCCTAAAGCGGTAATGTCGCTTTCCGGTTGTCAGAAGCTTAATTTCGCGTTTTCGTCTGGTGCGACTTTCAATCCCGAAACGATGCGTTCGCTTGGTACTCACGCTTCGCTGATCGTCCATTGTGGCGGTTGTATGCTGACGCGGCGAGAGCTTCTGCACCGCATTGAGCTTGCGAAGGCGGCGAAGGTGCCGATCGTCAACTACGGCATTGTGCTTTCGGCTGCTGCAGGACTGACAAGCGTCGATGAAAATGGTATAATCTCTTCGTGAGATTACGTCGGTTGGTATTGTTTCTTTCGGCCGCTGTCGCTGCGGTGTTTTCGGCGTTCGCCGGATTGACGGCCGATGACGCCGTCGCTGTCGCGCGCAGGTTCTCTAGGGCTGGCTCCCGGCTTGGCGTCGGTCTGGGCGGCGAGCCGGTGTCGACTCGTCGCCATCTTGTGAGGGACGGCGTTCCGTTCTATTCCGTGCGTATGCGCGACCGGGGGACGGTGTTCGTGTCCGAGGAGAACGGACCAGTAGTCGCGTTCACGGCGGAGTCCGTTGATTTCGATGCGCTCGCTTCCGATTCTCCGCTCCGTGCGTTGCTTGAGCGGGATGCCAAGGTTCGTGCGAACATCGCCGCTCTAGGCGCCAACGATTCTTCTCCGTACTATTCCGATCATACCAACCGAGTGTTGGGGGTAGACGACATCCGTGTAGCGCCGTTGGTGAAGACGAAATGGAGCCAGGGGTTGGCCGGCGGACATTACTGCTTTAATTACTACACGCCCAATCATTATGTCTGCGGCTGCACCGCTACCGCAATGGCGCAGCTCATGCGGTATTACGAATATCCGGTTGACCCGATATCCCCGGTTGCTAAACAATGTCGTGTCGACAATTCCGGCATGGTGCTTACCACTCAGGGCGGAGTGTATGAGTGGTCGAAGATGACGCTTGAACCTAATAGCGGCAATTATAACGACGAGTCATGGGCGGCGATCGGAAAACTGACGTCGGATGTCGGTATCGCCCTCGAGTCCGATTACGGGCCCAACGGTACGGGGGCTAATCCCGATTCCGTCGCGAATGTCCTCACCGGAACATTCGGTTATCCTAATGCGGTGATGTACGGTTGCGACAACGTCTATTTCGAGGCTGTCGGTGGGGATGGATTGGTCCGTAGCGATCGCGGACTTCATAATCGCGCGAACCGTCAGAACATGATCTGCGCCAACCTCGATGCGGGACGTCCGGTGATGCTCGCCATCTACGGATATTCCGTCGGACATGTCGGCGACAGTGGTGGCGATTACTTCGCCGGACACGCCGTTGTTGGTGACGGATACGGATATTGCGACGTGGGCGGCGAGAAGGTCCCGTATATCCATCTGAACCTCGGCTGGGGAGGTGCCGATGACGCCTGGTATAATGTGCCAGAGATTTGTACCGCCAAAACCGGAGCTACTGTCGCCGACAACGGCTACGATTTTACCATCTTCTACGGTTGCGTCGGCAATATCTTCACAGACAGGACTGGCGGTGAAATCGTTTCGGGACGGGTGATTGATACTAACGGACTCGCGGTGGCGTCCGCTGAAGTGTCCATAGAAGGGGTCGGAACGGTGATGACTGGGGAGAACGGCATCTATTCTTTCATCGTTCCCTCGGACATGCGTATGGACGTGTTCGCCTCCTTCGGCGCCGTCACCGGCGTAGTAGATGTTACTACCGGATGCAGTTCCGGAGCGTCCATCGGCAATCGCTGGGGCGTTGACATTGTTCTCGGGCTCGACACCCGCGAACGGACGGTGCCGACGAATTTCTACGTTTCCGCGTCATTCGGAATCAACGCTCCGGGCCGCGGCACTTTCGCCGCGCCGTATGCGACGATCCAGTATGCGATCACTAACGGGCAACCCTTGGCGTCTGGCGATGTAATCCATGTTCTTCCGGGAACGTATTACGGGTGTGTTGAATCACCATCTACTTCGGTGTCGATCGTCTCTACGGACGGCCCTGAGGTCACACTTATCGATGGAGAGGGACGGGATTGTTGCTATTACGGTGAGGCGAATCCTGATAATCTTTTGTCTGGATTTACGATCACGAATGGTGCGTATTACGGCGGTATCTGCATCGGAACCGCAACCAATTGCGTGATCGTCGGCTGCGCGAGCGGCAGTGACGTCAGATACGGATACGGCGGCGGCGCCAGCAGCGCCTCGCTTTACGGCTGCGTCATCCACAATAACGAGGCCGATTACGGCGGCGGTGCCGCCGGCTGTGTGCTGGTCAACTGCACGGTATATGACAACTGGGCGTATTTCGCCGGCGGAGGTGTGGATTGCGACTGCGCGGTTACCAATTCCATCGTCTGGCGCAACTGGGCGGATGTGGACGATCTCGTTGAGAACTGGGAGCGCAATGAATCTCTCGGTTCGTGGGGATCTGTCGTCAAGTGTCCTTCGTTCACCTGCTCCTGCACTTTTCCTGACGGATTCGAGGATCTCGGCGGCAACATCACGAACGAGCCGATGTGCGTTTCGTTCGATGTCGACGACTGGCGGCTGCGCATCGGTTCGCCGTGCGCGGGGGCCGGACTCTGGGGATTGAACATGGGCGCGTGGCAGGGGGATCCGCTGCCCGGTTATGTTATTTCCGCCGAAGTGAACGGTCGCGGCTCGGTCTTACCGCGTTCACGGTTTGTTCTTGAAGGCGAGGATGCGGTCTTCACGGCCAGTGGCGACCATCCTTTCCTCGGTATGGAGACGAACGGGGTGCTGGCGTCCGTCGAGAGGCTGTTCGTATGGCGGAATGTCCGTGCGGATGGACTGCTGACCGCGTGTTTCGGGGTGACGAACTACTGTGTTGACGCGGCCGTCGGCGACGATGGCAACGACGGCCTCTCCTGGGCCGCTCCGCTGAAGACGATCTTCGGGATGGTGCAGAAGGCCGGCCGAGGTGATCGTGCCGCGTTCCGTCCCGGCGTCTACGACGGCTGCGAATGGTGTGTCTACGGCGTCGAGGCCGAATCGACGGACGGTCCTTCGGTGACGATAATCGACGGCGGTGGGACGAACCGCTGTGTCTACGCGGACGAGATGGTCTATCGGGGCTTCACCTTCCGGAACGGCAACGCTTGGGTTGATTACGGCGGCGGGGCGCTTTACGGTGCTTTCGTCGACTGCGTGTTCTCCAATTGCACCGCGGCTTATGGCGGCGCGGCGGCGGGTTCGGTGATGACGAACTGTCTGGTGGTGGGGAACCGCGCCGAGAGTTACCAGTCGAACGGACGCAATATTGGCGGTTACGGCGGCGGAGTCTATGAAAGTGTTCTGGTGAACTGCACGGTTGCCGACAACACCGCGTACCGCTATGGCGGCGGGGCGTATCTTCATTCCCAGGGTGAGGCGCGCAATTCGATCATCTGCGGAAACATGAGCGAATCTGGCAGCTCTTACGGCAATGACGTTTACGGCAATCATTACTGGACGATGTCCAATTCCCTGTCCGATGTTGATGCGAAGTTCCGTGATGCTGCGAACGGCGATTACCGGATCCTCCCGTCGTCCCCGGCGGTGGATGCGGGCTCGATTGATTTCGTTTCCGTCAATTGTGATCTTGCCGGCACTAATCGAACATGGGGGGCTGCGGTTGACATCGGCTGCTACGAATACCACCTGCCGCCGTGCGTGACCGATCCCACGGACATCGGTGTTGCTGCGGCGCTGGCTGCAGAAGGATACTGCGGCGAATATTCTGCGGCGGTGACCGAACCGAAGGATTATGCGTATCTCATCGAGTGGGCTCGTGATCATGGTCTTGCAGCATCTGATCTCAACGCCTCGCCGACCGGCTTCATCTCTCCGGCGTTGAATGCGGACGGATTGCTGGATCTCGATCCGACTAATCTCGTCTTGAAGTCATTCGTCCCGTTGTCCGGCAATGGTTGGAATCTCTTGCTCACGATGCCCGGCTATGAAATCGCAAAGGTTAATATTCCGCTGCTCAAGGCGGCAATCGGCCTGATCGGGTCGGGCACTCTAGATGGCGTATATTCTGCTGACGGACTCGACATTACCGTTACTCCTGCCATGGATGACGTTGAGATCAAGATTGCGATTCCAGAGGCATCCCCAGATTACTTTCTTAAAGTCACGATAAGATGAAAAATTTTAAACTCAATCCAGATTTCGCCAGGCGCTATTGCTTTGTTGCACTGCTTTTCGCCGGGATGGGGGGGTGGTTCGGCTATGACGGACTTATCACCTATCCGAACACCGAAGCCGCGGCGCTTTACGAGTCCATTGAAAAGTCCCCGCCTCCGCAGGAGATGGGCGCCGAGCAACTCGAGGCGTTTAAGCGGCAGAAGATTCAGTCGCAATACGGACTCTCCTGCGTGCTTTTCGTTGCCTCAATTTGGGTGGCGATTATTCTCTTTAAAGCCTGGAAGTTTGATTTCGATCCTGCTAAGGCCGGCAAGATCATCGCGGTTGATCGTGCTAAATGGGAGACGAAGGGCATTATCGTGCTTACTACTGAAACGTACGGCAAGGTGACGCTGGATTCGTTTCATCATCTCGGCGTGACTGAATATGAGAAACAACTGCCCCATTCCTTGTCGGCTGACAGCTAAAATACCCGGTGAATTGCAAGTGAGATGAGTCAATTTTGTGAAGATGCTTCTGAGCGTCTTGTTGAGCAGATGAAACTGTCGCATGGTAGATTT
>CAMGEN010000070.1:0-7093 GCA_946055075.1 uncultured Verrucomicrobiota bacterium
GCGTATGGCGTTCTATCGGACGGAAAAGGGATTTGAGGTCGATCTGATTCTCGGCTGGGGACCGAATGTGCGTCCCGTCGAGGTGAAGTCGGCGCAGACGTTCGACAAGTCGTTAGTACGCAATCTTGTGACTTATGCGGAGTCGGATGCCGCGTCCGTTTCACCGATGCTGGTCTATGACGGAGATCCGATCGAGTCGTTTGGTCCAGCGAACGTCACGGTGGCGAATTTCCGCGCGGTTGAATGGTGAGGTGTTATTTGAAAAACAAGAACTTTAGCGGACGCAAGACGTCGCTCGTCTATCTCGAACGGGACGGGAAGTATCTCATTCTTCATCGCACGAAGAAGGAGCATGACGAGAACGGCGACAAGTGGATCGGCGTCGGCGGCAAGTTTGAGCCTGGCGAGACGCCGGATGAATGTGCGCTCCGCGAGGTGAAGGAGGAGACGGGGCTCACGATGACCGACTTCCGGCTGCGCGGACTCATCATTTTCGTGTCGGATGTCTGGGGCATGGAGTACATGTATCTCTACACCGCGACGAAGTGGCGCGGCAAACTCATTGACTGCGATGAAGGCGAACTCGTCTGGCTCGACAAGCAGGAACTTCTCAAGAAGAACCTCTGGGAAGGGGACAAGCTCTTCTTGAAGGCGCTCGACGAACGCAGCGAGTTCTTCATGATGAAGTTCCGTTACGAAGGCGAGCGGCTGGCGGAAGTCATTGATTCAAAGGAGGTTTCGGATTTTCGCCTGCGCGTTTATCGGGAGCTTCTCAACGTGCCGCGCGGCGAGACAATTACCTACGGTGAGCTTGCGCGTCGTGTCGGCTGCAAATCCGCCCAGGCGGTGGGACAGGCCCTGCGACATAATCCCTTCGCGCCGGAGATTCCGTGCCACCGCGTAATTGCTGCGGACGGCTCACTCGGTGGCTACTGCGGTAGCCGTTCCCCCGCAGCGCTAGCCCGCAAGCGCGCACTCCTCGCGTCGGAAAATGGTAAGCGTCGGGACATCACCGATGACGATCTTCTCGCGGTCGCCGACAATTAAATGTGCGCGGCGAAGTATATTCGTCACGAGTCAGGCGTCTTTGCTGCCAGCGAGGGTTTCGGCGATGTTGAGGTAATAGGCCCGCACGCGCTCGTAGGCGTTGAGGATGTCGAGCTCCGCGAGGACCCGGATCGGTGAATTTGGATCGTTCGGTCCGATTCGGTTGAGCAGTCCCTGCCGACGCATACGCACGAGTTTGTGAAGCTCCGTCGAGACGGATTGCATTCGGGCAATATCGATCGGCGGACGCGGGGATTTCACGAGCGCGGATACCTCGACGGCATAGCCGGTCATGCGATCGTGGATCTCTAACAGCACCTGGAGTGATGACTCGGAGAATGCCAGTCCGCCTTTGCGCAGACGGCGTGTCACCTTCAGGACTGTCGACGCTTCGTCCGAAACCGATTCCAGTTCGTCGGTGATCCTGAGGAGCCGTCTCGCGCGTTCGGATACCGAGGTCGGTACGCGCTTCACCATGATCTTGCCCAGGAATTCGGTGATCTCGCGCTGGACGTTGTCAAGGACATCCTCGCGGTGAGCGATGTGGTCTTCGAGCTTCGTGTCGGCTTCGCCGGTAAGGACCTTACGGACATCCGAGAGCAGTTCGAGATCACTGTCGCGCATGAAGTTCACTTCGAGGAGCGCCTGATCGCAGGCGATGACCGGGGAGAGGTGGCTCGTCATCTTGAGTGCGCTCAAGTGCGGCTTGGTGTTGGCGTCGGACGGGATGAGGCGGGCGACGAGACGGGCGAAAGGCTTTACGAACGGCAGGAACAGCGCGGTCGTGATGAGGTTGAAGAGGGTGTGGATCGCGGCCATCGGCGCGGCGACGTTCGGGAAGGTCGTGACGCCGTTTGTCGTGACGGCGTCCGCATAGTCGGGAAAGAACGAGGTCGCGATTGGCAGGATCGCCGGGATGAAGAAGGGGATGATAACGATCGTTCCGACCACATTGAAGAGCGTATGCGCGAGGGCGGTCTGACGCGCCTCTGCGGTCCCGTTGAAGGCGGCGAGCCAGGCGGTGACCGTCGTGCCGATGTTCATGCCGAAGACGGTCGCGGCGGCGGTTTCAAAACTTATGAGCCCCTGTTGCGCGAGGGTCATCGCGATCGCGGTTGTCGCGGCGGACGATTGCACGACGGCGGTGAAGATAAGGGAGACGAAAACGCATTTCGCCATGCCCCAGACGCTGGTCGCGTCAAGCGATTTGAACATCTCCGCGACCGCGGGCATGGCACGGACCGGTTCCATGCCTTCTTTCATCCAGTAGAGGCCCATGAAGATGAACCCGAGGCCCATCAGTGCGAGGCCGAGGTCGTGGAGCCGTTCCCGTCGTTGGAAGAAGTACAAGGACGCGCCGATGAGGATAGTGAAGAGCCCGAGTATCTTCACGTCCGGTGCAAAGGCGATAAGCCAGGCTGTCGTGGTGGTGCCGATGTTCGAGCCGATGATCACGTTGATCGCCTGGGTCAGGTTCATGAGTCCGGACGAGACGAAGCCGACGGCCATCACGGTGATGATCGACGAGGACTGTACGATCGTGGTCGAGACGATTCCCGTGCCGACGCCGGCGAGCCGATGGGTGGTCGCGAGCGACATGAACTTTCGAAGTCCCGATCCGCTTACGGCCTGCAGACCTTCGGAAAGCTGTTTCATTCCCAGGAGGAACGTACCGAGTCCTCCGCCGACCATCACCAGAACGGACAATATCTCTTTCATGTTGGACATTGTATCAAATTCATGTCAGGATTCTGTCAGATTCGGTGCATGTCTGCGGTTGGCTTGAAACCTCTGGTTGCTACGACATCTTTGTCGCGCGAGTGACTTTGTGCGGAAGCGGGCGTTGCCCTGGTGTTTCTTATAAACTGGAAAGTTCCGCGGTTTCTTTTTCTGACACGATCCTAACCGAAATATGAGATAATATCGGGTTATGGAAAAGATTGCGGTTATAGAAGACGATGCGGGCATACGCACGGTGATTCGGCTCGCGCTCAAGGGAGCGGGCCTGGGAACTATCTGCGAAGCCGAGCGCGGGGACGAGGGATTGGCGCTGGTCGTGCGCGAACGTCCCTCGCTCGTGATTCTCGATCTGATGCTACCGGGGAAGGACGGACTCGAAGTCTGCCGCGAAATCCGGCGTACGCCGTCCGTCGCGGCGACACCTGTCGTCATGCTCACGGCGAAGTCATCCGAGGAGGATATCGTCCGAGGATTGGAACTGGGGGCGGACGACTACGTCACCAAGCCATTCTCCAAGCAGGTGCTGATCGCGCGCGTCAAAGCCGCGCTGCGCCGTCCGTCACTGCGGCAGGAGCGCGTCTGCGTCTTGGGCGAGCTGCGGTTGGACAAGGATTCGCGCGAGGTTTCGGTGTCCGGTAGGGCGCTTTCGCTGACGCGCAGCGAATTTGAACTCCTGGATGTTCTCGTCGGACATCCCGGACGCGTCCTGACGCGTCCGCAGATCATTTCCCGCATTCAGAGCGAAGAGCGTGACGTTACCGATCGTGTGGTGGATACGCTCATGGTCGGCCTTCGCCGCAAGCTCGGTGTCTGGGCTTCGCACATCGATACTATCCGCGGTATCGGCTACCGTCTGACGCCATGAAACAGAAGCTGTCCATTTACTTGCCGCCGGTTCTGGCGTTGATCGGACTTTCCGTCTGCTGCCTGCTGCTCTGGCGGCAGACGGCTCGATTCCGTGCAAGCGTCGAGCGGCTCGCCGAAAACGTGCGTGTCTCGCTGATCGATCTCAACGGAAAGGTCGTCTACGATTCGACGGGGCAGGACCTTCCGAGTCACTCCGCCCGAGCCGAGTTCGAGGCCGTCAAGGCCGACGGACGCGCCCGTAGTATCGTGCGAGAATCCGAAACGCTACACATCGCGATGTTTTATCACGCGCGCCGCGTCGGTGATTACGTCCTGCGCATCGCGGTGCCTTACCAGTCCGTCACCGACGCGAGAGCGTATGCCGTCCGCGGGCTTCTGGCGGCACTCGGTATCGGTGCGCTCGTGGTGCTGGTGCTCATTTTCTTCATGCGTCGGTATGAGGCACGACTTGCGCGGTTGGCGGCGGAACGAGATGTCCAGGCCAGGCTGGTGGCTGAAATGCGCAAGCTCGAGGAGTTCCGCCGAGATTTCATTTCAAATGTCACTCACGAGATCCGAACGCCAGTGACTGGGATTCTCGGGGCGGTCGACATCCTGACGGATAACGGGGATGAACTTGACGACGGCGACCGGCGGGAGCTTATGAAGGTGCTGAAGGATCAGTCCGTGCGGCTTAACTCGCTGGTCGAAGACATCCTTGCACTTGCGCAACTTGAGAAGGCTGAGACGAATCAGACGCGGAATTTCATGCCCTGTAACCTCGTTGACATCGTGCAGACCGTCATCAACCTCTTGCGCCTGCAAGCGTCCAAGTCTGGTATCGAGATCGTCGCTCTTAAATCTTCCCCTTCGCCTTCATCTCTTGTCCGTTCGTGTGATCCGCGGCTGATCGAGTCGGCGATCTCGAATCTCGTTCAGAACGCGATTCGTCACAGCGGCACGAAAACCATCGAAATATCCGTTGGAGAATGTTCCGACGGCAGGGCAGAGATTTCGGTCGCCGATCATGGCGTTGGCATTCCGGAAGAATGTCAGAGCCGGCTTTTCGAGCGTTTCTATCGCGTCGACCGGGACCGCAGCCGTGCACTGGGCGGAACCGGTCTCGGCCTTGCGATCGTCAAGCATATTGCTCAGTTGCACAACGGTGAGGTATCCGTCTCCTCGCATCCCGGAGAGGGGGCGACGTTCCGGCTGACGTTTTGACTGCATTCGTCACGAAAATGTGCACGGGGGTATTCGTCACGAAAATGTGGTACAATGTTCTCGTGTTGGAGGTCATATGGAGAAATTTTCAGCATCGAGAGACGTTCGGTCGCTTCCGCTTTATGCTTTTAGGCCGTAGATCGGACGGTGGATTTGCAAATGAAAACGGGATTGATACTTGAGGGCGGGGCGATGCGCGGACTCTTCACCGCGGGAGTCATAGACGTCTTCATGGAGAACGGAATCTCCTTCGACGGCGCGATCGGCGTTTCGGCCGGTGCGTGTTTCGGATGCAATTTCAAGAGTCGTCAGCTGGGTCGCGTCATCCGCTACAATAAGCGCTTCGCGCGCGATCCACGTTACTGCAGCTGGACCTCGCTGCTCAAAACCGGTGATCTCTTCGGCGCCGACTTCTGCTATCGCGAGCTGCCGCTTGAACTTGATTTATTCGACTGCGCGGCATATGATGCGAATCCGATGGAGTTTCATCTTTCGGTGACGGACTGCGAAACCGGGAGACCCGTCTACAGGCGCTTTGATCATGCGGACGAAACAACGTTTCGTTGGATACGCGCTTCCGCTTCAATGCCGCTCGTGTCGCGTCCCGTCGAAATCGACGGACACCGCTATCTCGACGGGGGACTATCCGACGGCATCCCGCTTGCCTACTTCGAGTCGCTCGGCTACGAGCGCAACGTCGTCATCACGACGCGCCCACACGGCTATCGCAAATTTCCCTCGTGGAAGTTTGCGCTCTTGAAGCCGCTCTTCCGCCGCTTTCCAGCGGTCTATCATGCGCTCAAGACGCGCCACGTGTGGTATAACGAAACGCTTCTCTACATCGACCGACAAGTCGCCGCGGGCAAGGCGCTGTTGATTTGTCCCGACGCGGCGCTTCCGATCTCGCGCGTCTGTCACAATCCCGACACGATGCAGAAGGTCTACGACATCGGTAGCGCGGCTGCGGTGCGCGTATTGCCGAAGGTACGGGAGTTTCTCGGATAAGGAAAGGATGTGGAGCTGATGAAAAAATTTCCATTGATGTTGGCGGCGGTGCTCACGGCGGTGATCGCGTGGTCCGCGTACAAGCCCGCCGAGTGGGGCGTGTGGTGGATGGAGATGTCGTGGGTGCTGGGCGTGTTCGTGCTTCTCTCGTTCTCTTATCGGCGTTTCCGGTTCTCGAATCTCGCTTACGCGCTCGTCTTCCTCTGGCTCGTGATGCATACGGTCGGCGCGCATTACACTTTCGAGCACGTGCCTGCGGAATGGCTCAAGAGCCTGCTCGGATCCGAGCGTAATCACTACGACCGCGTCGCGCATTTCGTGGTCGGCTTCAACTCCTTCCTGATCGCCGAACTCGCGCTTCGCAAGCGCTGGGTGAAGAACGCCGTGGTCGCCGCGGTCTTCGGAGTTCTCGCGATCATGGCGATGGCCGCGGCGTGGGAGATTGTCGAGTGGATTGTCGCGGTGTGGGACGGCGGAGCGGACGGACTCGCCTTCCTCGGTTCGCAAGGCGATGTCTGGGACGCGCAGAAGGACATGCTCTGCGACACCCTCGGCGCGATCTCCGCGGCGATATTGTTCGTGTCCGTCTCGTGGCGGACGAATCAAGAGAATTGACATAGGAGATCATTATGCCTGAATTACCTGAAGCTGAAACCATTACGCGGGCGTTGGACCGCGTGCTCAAGAAACGGAAGATCAAGAAGGTAGAGATCTTCACTCCGAAACTGCGCACTCCTCTGAAGCCGCTCTGCACGGCGAAGCTCGAGGGGCGTGAGTTCACCGGCTGTCGCCGCCGGGCTCGCTATGCGGTCGCGGATCTTGATGACGGACGCACGCTCGTCTTTCATTTCGGCATGACTGGCACGGTGCGGGTCGATCCGCGCGAAGTTCAGCGCCGCAAGCACGATCACGTCGTTTTGACGCTCGATGACGACACGGAACTCCGTTTCAACGATCCGCGGCGCTTCGGCAGCGTTGAAGTACAGTGCTGTGGCAAGGACGGATGGCCGGATGGCCTTTCGGGCATTGGCGTCGAGCCGCTTTCGGACGCCTTCACGGGCGAGCTCCTTTATAATGCGTCGCGCAAACGCAAGAAACCGGTGAAGGAGCTCATTATGGACAATGCGCTCGTCACGGGTATCGGCAACATTTATGCGGCCGAGACGCTGTTCGCGTGTCGGATCCGTCCGCAGCGTCCCGCCTCGCGGCTTACGCGCGGCGAATGCGACGC
>CAMGEN010000071.1:0-6835 GCA_946055075.1 uncultured Verrucomicrobiota bacterium
GAACGGATGGCGATAGAAGAGGCGAGGCTTGAGGTGAAAAAAGAGGTCGGTAAAAAGAAATGCGTCAAAAAGGCGGTTGGGAAGAAGAATGGGGCATGCGCCTGATGGCAGGTCGCATGATAGGTGGATTTGAGCAGTAAAGAAAGTGAAATATGATTCGGCAATCTTTCACAGATTTTATATTCTCGACGAATACGGATGGGAGTGGTAAGGCCGCGTCCTATGTCCGTGCGCTTGATATGCTCGGACCGATTTTGACGAAGCATTATCCTGTGAAGATTATTAACGGTTCAATGTGGCGGAATTTTACTTTGCCCGAAGTGCATGGAATTTATGATTGGATTTGCGTTGAGATGAAGAAGGGAAGTACAAGTCCTGTTTTAGCTGATTTTGTGTCTCCAAGCTACTGGACGAAGAATTTTTGTTCGGCGGCAGTTCGTGCCTATGGAGAGTTTCTTGCGACAGAGGCGTTCGAGAATGGAATTGTATCGAAGGTCTCTGGTGAAACGGGCGGCAAAGCGGTTGCACAGAAAGCAGAAGCTTTGATAGATACGACTTCGCAGACTGACCTTGAATCTCATTTGAACCTTGCGGCAAAAGACGGCAAAGAGAAACTTGCCGCGGTTAAGGTGCGCGTGAATCAGAATATTTTTCGTAAGATGGTACTTGCGAATTACGGCAGCAAATGTTGCGTGACGGGTCTTGGGATTTCTGCAGTCTTGCAGGCAAGCCACATTAGTTCATGGAAGGAGGATGCCGCGAATCGCCTGAATCCAGAGAATGGACTTTGTCTTTCTGCAACATATCATGAGGCGTTCGATGCTCATCTGATTTCCTTTGACAAGGATTATCGTTTGGTGGTTTCCAAAGAAATTAAGGATCACTACACCGATGCCGCAGCAAAGAGTTATTTCGTAGATCGGGAAGGACAGAAGATGTCACTTCCTGTTAAGTTCCTGCCATCTCAGAAACTGCTCGAAAAGCACAGGGAATTGTTGGTGGGGTGAAAAATGTCTTATGGTAATGTGATAGAAGTGGTTGGAGCCATCATAAACGATGGCGATGAGCTGTGCGATTGCGCGGCACGGCTTCAGATCCTCCGTGACGAATCCGCCCTGGCCGTACTGGTTCTTGTACTCGTCGAAATTCAACTCTTTTTTACCTGAAATATTTTTACAAATATTTGCAAAATAATATTTTGTGTTGTTGATTGCAAGACGGTAAATATGATATAATACATTTGTCTCGAGTTAAAGGAGAAAATAAAATGGCTACAAAAAAAGAGACAAAGCGCGAAAAGTTCGTCCGCATGGCTGAAGCCCGCACGATCAAGATCATATCGATGGTGCGTCTTCTCGGCAACTGCTCGAACAGGCTCGCATACGAATACTCTGAGAAGGATGTGAACAAGATATTCTCCGCCATCGAAGCGGCAGTAGCCGACGCCAAAAAGCGCTTCAAGAGCGCGCCCAACGGAACTGCGCAGGTGTTCTCGCTGTCGTAATGCGATATCGCCGTAGGTCAAACATTCGCAAAAGGAGGTCGTGATGCATCCGTCCTGGTCGTTCGACAATGTGCCGCCCGGCACGATGGAGCGTAATCCCGTCAGCGAGGAGTTCTTCACCAACGGGACGCGACTTGAGGCCGTCATAAGGGAGTCGCTGCAGAATTCGCTGGACGCGACCGACGGCGGCAGCAAGCCTGTCAGGGTGAGGATTTACTTCTCCGGCGACGAAGGCAAGCTCCCCGCCGAAAAGATGCACCGGTATTTCGCTGGCGGGGAGAAACGCTTTACAGATCCGAAGAACGGCCTTGTTGCTCCCTCCCAGACGCTTTCAGAGCCGTGCCGCTTTCTTGTTATCGAGGATTTCCACACTACCGGGCTGACGGGTGTAACGGACGAGCGTCCGCTTGAGGAGGATGTCGCCCACCGCAATGACTGGAACTACTACAACTACTTCTTCCGCGAGAACGGATCGACGAAAGTCGGGGCGAATACGCTTGGCAGCTGGGGAGCTGGCAAATGCGTGTTCCAGCGCGCCAGCAAGCTGAAGTGCTCGTTCACATATTCCGTCCGCGACAACTACGAGCCGCGCTCATTCGTTGTTGGCAAGGCTACGCTGAAGTTCCACACGGACGCCGAGTACGTCACATGGGCGCCGGACGGATGGTTTGGGTGCAAGGTCGAGCAGTCCGACCCGCGCAAGATGCAAAAAACGCCGATAACAGATGCAGAGTTCATTTCAACCTTCAGGGAAGACTTCAACATAGAGCGGCAAAACGAGCCGGGGACGTCGATTGCGATTCCGTTCATAAACCTTTCGGAGAACGCCGAAAACGAAGGCGCAGAGTTCAATCAGCGCAACCTTGTCCGCGCCGTGCTGCGGAACTTCCTTGTCGCCATCCACGAGGGAAAGTTGCAGGTTGTCGTGCAGGTGGGGAATTGTAGAACGGAAACCGTGATAGACAAATCCAATGTTGCGGAATACGCAGATTTCCTGCCGTCTCCCGGCGACAGGGACGCTCTCGTCACGACGTTGCACCACGAACTTATCCTCTCGACGCAGAATCCGTCTTTCCCCGAAGCGCAGAAATTCCAGCTGACGTCGCCGGGGGAGAACCCGTCCTGGAGCAGGTCTATGTTTACCGAAGACCAGCTCAAGGCTATTCGCAAGCTCCTCCATGAAAAGAAAGCGTGCGAGATTGCTATCCCCGTCCCCGTCAGGGCGAAGACTCCAGACGGCAAGGTGACGGTCGGGAGCGCGATGTTCAAGGTTCTCCTGAAGCGGCATGAACTGCCCAAGGCGCTGCCGCCCGTTTTCTACCGGGTCGGGCTGCTGATCGATTCGGTCGCGACCGTCAACCTCAACAACTACATCGCCGCCGTGCTGATCGACCGCGACAAACTCGCCGATCTGCTGGTCGCGGCGGAACCGCCAAGCCACAGCAAATGGAACTACGACACCGACAGGGTCGCCAAGGAGTACGACAAGCCCAGGTCGCACATACGCTTCGTCTCCTACGCCGTGCGTGAAATCCTGAACGCGATTGCATCGTTCGACCAGAGCGTGAACTACGACCCGTTGAGCGACGTGTTCGGCATCAAGAAGCAGAAGCCCGGCGACGGAAACAACAATGCCAGCAAGCCCGACGAGAAAAAGAAAGGCGAAGAGGCCGGCGAGGAGGACCAGACGCTGAGCGAGACGCTGCGCATCGTGGCGATTACGGAGATTAACGGCGCGGCGAAAGGCATAAAGGCGAAATCCGGCGAGGGTCTTGAAAAGGTGGCGGACGACAAGTTCCCGTTCACGGCGAAGTTCTCCGTCGGATACGATACGTTCAGGGGACTGGACTGGTCTCCAAACGACTTCGACCTCGGCAAGGGAACTGGAGGCGTGGCAATCGAGAAGACTGAGGGGATGGTCGATTTCGCCGCAACAGGCAATCAAGTGGTTCTCACGATAAAGGACAAGACGCCGTTCTGCGTCACGATCACCGGGTTCGATCCAAACCGCGACGTAACCGCCGCAAAACTGAGATACGAATACAGGAAGGAGGCAGAGGATGGCGTTTCGGTTTAATTTCACGGGGCGAAAACGCGTTCTTGAGGCCGAGGCGAAAGTCCACGTCGTTAAGGACGCAAAGCCCCTGAAGGTCGTCCTGGAGCAGACCTTTTCCGGCAAGAGCATATACAGCCCCGACGACATTGTGATGCTTGAGGCCATCAGGCGCACAAAGCTCCGCCGCTTCCCGCTTGGCACGGTCGGAAACCTTCAGTATGAAACCATTGCGGAGTTCCCGGACTTCGCCGACGGCAAGGAGGTATACTACCGGCTGAGGATTGTCGATCCAGTTACCCATGTCCTCAAAGGCCTCGCCAAGACGCTGAAGGACGCCGACAAGGAACAGAAGCCGTCCGATATGGACCCTCTGCTTCCCGTCGCTCTGTCGCAGGATGACGACAACATGGGCAGCAGGTTCTGGAAGGTCAGGCTCGAACAGCACAGCGACCCCGTCCTTGTGATATCCATCAAGAAGTTCAACAGCTACGAGCCTGTCAGGTCGGCCGAGTTCAAGGCGCTCGTCCTGCCGGAGGTCTTGAGGCAGGTGCTGACCTACGCCTTCATACTTTCCGCACACTCTGGCGGTTTCCCCGAATGGGCGGAGAAGTGGCGCACGTTCGTGGGCATAAACCTCGGGGTCGTCGGCTGTCCGTCGTCGGCGCCCGACAATGTGGACGAGTCGTACATCACGGATACATCGGAATGGATAGACGATGCGGTCCGCGCTTTTGCAGACCATTTCAATCTGTCCGCCGTGACGATCAAGAACCTCACGAACTCGGAGGACGGCAATGAGTGAAATCGTAAAAGTCCGCAGTTTCAACAAGGCGGGGATCGATGCCGTCCGCCAGCTCCTCGGCAAGATACGCGCCGACAACGACCTTCACTCCGATGACGCCAAGGCGCTACTGTCCAACACGCTCCTGACGGAAGATGTGAAGAACGCCCCGGAAATCGACCTTGACCGCCAGTTTGCTGCCAAGATGGACATGATCGGGTACTTCACCCCGATTTTTGACGACGCCTTCATGTCGAAGCACCAGAAGAATTCCGGGTTGTGGACGTGGCTGGCTGTCGCCTACTACAAGCAGTTCCTCAAGAGTAAGAACAATATACTGAAAGTGGCGACTGACTGCTGCTGGATATTCGACCCGGACGAATACCGCTTTTCAAGGCGTCACTTCGTCGCCGGCACGATGTATCTCCACCGAGATTTCGGGCACGCCGTAACCGATGGAATTGAGATGTTCTTCGCGGGCGAACCATACGCTTTCGGCGGTCTGCTGGACGCTATTACCTACAAGGAAGAGTTCGCCCGCATTCCGGCCATGCTCCAGACGGCGGTCTGGCTTTACTACAAGCCCGATTCCGTCAAGAAGGTCAAGCCAGGGGCGGCGACGCAGGACAAGCCCGGAACGGTCAGGGAACTTGCACGGATGGCAGATCAGTTCGCCATGACATACGATATATTCAACGCGGAAGATGCAGGGAAACTGTGGAAACTCCTCCCTGCTCAGTTCGACAAGTTCAAGGGAGATGCCGAGCATTAAGTGTTGAGATGGAAGAAGAGAAGATTTCATACAGAATAGTCAAGGCCGATATTGTCCGCCGGATTCAGGTCAGGAGACGAGGCGTCAAGACGTCGAAGCTGCCAATCCCGGAGTGGGTTGACAGGACGCAGCCCGCCGTCAACATCTATGACCTTGCGTGGCTTGCATCCAAGGAGCGGCCAAGAGTAAGGGCGTCCGCCCAGGAAATCCGCGCCGTGGATCTGTTCTGCGGGTGCGGAGGCCTGACCCTCGGAATCCGCGAAGCCGCCCGTGGCCTTGGATGTGCGTTTCGCTCCGTGTTCGCGTCTGATATCAACAAGGAGGCGCTGAACATCTACGCCAAGAACTTTCAGCCGGATCTGATAGACAACAGCCCGATAGAGAAAAGCATAAACGGCGAACTCGGGGCCGAACTGACGGCGGAGGAGCGTGTTTTCTGCAACAAGGTGGGAAGGATTGACATACTTGTCGCCGGCCCTCCTTGCCAGGGACACTCCAATCTGAACAACCACACGCGCCGCGACGACCCTAGGAATCTTCTGTATCTCAGGGCCGTGAGGTGCGCCGAGATACTAAAACCCGACACCCTAATCATCGAGAATGTGCCTGGTGTGCTTCATGACAAGCACGGTGTTCTTCAGACTGCGGACGAGTACCTCAAGAACATCGGCTATTCCGTCAGCTACGGGGTGGTGCGGATGTGGGAAGTCGGCGTGGCGCAGACCCGGCAGAGAATGCTGCTCATCGCTTCGCGTGTCGCCCCTAACGTCGACATAGAGAAAATCACGGAGGATGCCGCTCTGCCCGCTCGCACGATGGAGTGGGCCATCGGCGATCTGCTTGACAAATACGACGAAAACAGCGTGTTTGATTCAGCCGCCATTCACGCGCCCGTCAATCAGGCCCGGATACACTACCTCTTCGAGCATGACCTCTTCGAACTGCCGAACGACCAGCGCCCCGACTGCCATCGCCTCAAGCCGCACACATATCCCGCAGTGTACGGAAGGATGCACTGGGATAGGCCTTCTCCGACGATTACTGGCGGCTTTGCGTGCTGCGGACGCGGACGCTTCGTCCATCCTCTGCGGGAGAGGACGTTGACCCCGCACGAGGCGGCGCGGGTGCAGTATTTTCCCGACTTTTTCGACTTCGGCGGGATGACAAGGACGGGTCTTGTCCGCGCAATTGGCAATGCAGTCCCGGCGCGAGCCGGTTACGTGGTCGCACTTCCGCTACTGATTGCCGTACTAGAAAATGAGGGCTTTCGAGGGTCAGACCCACGGTGACCCGCTATATTTCTTCAAATTGTTATTCAGATAGCACGACGATGATCAGCATTACCGGTATGATCGTTAAGCGTTCAAGATTGTCCAAGGTGCGGCAATTGTTCCGAGACTATAAGAATCAGGGAGATCAGTTAGGTGAACCAACTGAGATTAACATATCTATTTTGTCAATAAAAGAACGTATGAAACTTGATCCGCATTTGCCAATAAGAAAAAATGTTGGTCGTCGGCAGCACAATGTTTTGGGATATCAAATAGATAGCTCTGACAATCTGACAGAAAAACAGTTGTCGTTTTATAATTTGTTTCATAAGCATTATCCGTTTTTCAGCAAAGTACAGCTGTAAAGATTGTGCTTAGGGTGAGCGCAATGCAATTTGATTTCATTACAGAGAGGGCATGATGAGTGGGTTATGACAAAGATAGAATCCAG
>CAMGEN010000072.1:0-6789 GCA_946055075.1 uncultured Verrucomicrobiota bacterium
CTTTCATCAGCACGATGAATTCGTTACCGAGCGCCGGCAGCACGTTTCGCACCGCCTGCGGGATGACGATCTTAATCATCGTCCTCCAGTAAGAGAGGCCGAGCGCACGCCCAGCCTCCATCTGGCCGGAATCAATAGACATAATTCCCGCCCTCAGGATCTCGGCCTGATAGGCGCCGGAATTGAGACCGAAGGCGATGATCGCAATCAGCACCTTCGAATCGACACTCCGCAAGATGATATAGTAAGTGATAAGGAGTTGAACCACCATCGGGGTTCCCCGAATCACCGTAAGGTATACCTTCGAGATCGAGCTGGCGACGGGGAAGAGCCCGTACTTGTCATGAGACGAACGGATCACCGCCACCAGGAACCCGATGAAAAGCCCGACGACAATCGAGCACAAAGCGACCTCAAGCGTTACCCCGAGACCTCCCAGGAGATATTCATACCTCGCGTTCTTTACGAAACACAGGTAGAAATCGTCATATAGGGACTGCAACATTTAAACACTAACGGCTTGCAACTGAAATCAGCTTCTCAGCTCACACTCACTTGTCCTTGAGCGAGTCGGACTCCTTCGTGTACATCTCAATCCACTTGTCCAAGCGCCCATCAGCCTTACACTCAGTAATGACGGCATTGATAGTCGCCAGCAGCTCGGGCTGCCCCTTCTTGATTGCCACCGCGTACTCTTCGGACGTGATGAAATCGGAAATCGCGAGATCGGGTTCGCCCTTCACGCAGTTCTTGGCGGGATCAATGTCAGCGATAA
Source organism: uncultured Verrucomicrobiota bacterium (assembly GCA_946055075.1). Classification (GTDB taxonomy): domain Bacteria; phylum Verrucomicrobiota; class Kiritimatiellia; order RFP12; family UBA1067; genus UBA1067. The sequence continues at coordinate 776 of CAMGEN010000072.1, forward strand.
CAAAATCGCACCGCCCGCTCTTGAGCGAAGCGCACGCCTCCGCAGGCGAATTGCAGCGTTCAGGCTCCTGCTTGAGCTCCTCGAGGACGAAGTTCTCAGATGTGGTTCCAGCCTGGACTCCGATCCTCTTACCCTTAAGCTGAGACTTATCGGTGTAGGGATTAGACTTCTTGTAGATCACGACAATGCCCGTCTTGACATACGGAATCGAGAAGTCAACGTTGTGCTTGCGGTCTTCAGTGATGGTGATGCCAGCGGCCGCGAGATCCGCCTTGCCGGAGACCACGGCGGGAATCACGGAATCAAAAGCAATCGTCTCCGACTGGAAGGGACGGCCAAGCTTGTCAGCGACCGCCTTGCAGATCTCGACATCAATACCGACTATCTCCTGTCCGCGCAGGAATTCATAGGGCGGGAACGTCGCCTCAGTGATCATCTTAAGCGTATTATCCTGCTTCGCGCATCCCGCGAGAAGCAACGCGCCCATCAATCCCAACATCAACTTTTTCATTTCTTCCTAATCCTTTCTATTATCTTTTGATTTTTCACTTAATAAGTTTGCGGAGGAAGTTCTCGAGAAGCGCCGACTCCTCCATGGTGATGACGCCGTCCGCCCGCGCGGCGGCAAGAGCCTTCTGGAACTCCTCCTGCCCTTCGATGCTCTTGAGCAGCTGCTGGAGCCGTGCGGCCTCATCCATGTCAATCTTGCCGTCGGAGAGGATTTCCTTCGCCATGCTGTTCAACGCCGTTGCAAGCGCGGTGTTGCCGACGGACTGCGAGAACTTGCGGAAGATCAGCGGCACCATGTCGTCCGAAATCGCGCCACGCAGGAAGAGACGCATGAAGAACAGTGTAACCAGCATAAGAACTATCGCGAGAGGCAACGCGCTCCAGACCGACCCCACGAACGGCGTGAAGGCATAAGCAACGAACGAGACCGCCGCCACGACAAGCACATAGGGAAGCTGCGTGTTCACGTGTATGACGTGGTTGCACTGAGCGCCGGCGGAAGCCATGATCGTCGTGTCGGAGATCGGCGAGCAGTGATCGCCGCAAACCGCACCAGCCATGCAGGCGGAAACGGCGACGATGGTCATCGAGCTATTCGGAATCGCCGCAAGGACGATCGGAATCAGAATGCCGAACGTACCCCAGCTCGTTCCAGTTGAGAACGCGAGGATAATCGCAATCACGAAGATGATCGCCGGCAGGAAGTTCTGAAGGCCCGCGGCAGGTCCGTTGATGATGTCGGAGATGAAGAACTTCGCGCCGAGAGAATCGGTCATCGTCTTCAGCGTCCATGCGCAGCAGAGGATCATGATCGCCGGCACCATCGCCTTGAAGCCCTCGGGGAACGACTCCATGCAGTCGCGGAAGCTGATCACACGGCGGCAGAGGTAGAAGACCACCGAGAAGACGATGGCGGCGATCGAGCCGAGCACCAGACCGACCGAAGCGTCAGAATCGGAGAACGCCTGAATGAAACCGGGCCTGTCCGCGCCGAAGTACCCGCCCGAGTAGATCATGCCGATCATGCAGCAGGCGATGAGGACTAGCACGGGGACGACCAGGTCGATAACCCTGCCGCGTTCGTTCTTCGTGAGCGCTTCGGTCGCGTTTTCGATGGCGCCGAGGTCGGGAAGCCCCGCCGCCGCGGCGGACTCATGCTTGCGCATCGGACCGAAGTCGAACTTCATGAACGAAATCGCGAACATCGTGATGAGCGTCAGGATCGCATAGAAGTTGTAGGGGATCGCGTTGATGAAGAGCGAGAAGCCGCTCTCAGCTCCCGCCCCCTTGGCAAAGCCCGCAACTGCTGCCGCCCAGCTGGAGATAGGCGCGATAATGCAGACCGGCGCGGCGGTGGCGTCGATGAGGTATGCAAGCTTCGCGCGAGCAACCTTCTTGGCGTCGGTGACAGGACGCATCACCGAACCAACGGTCAGACAGTTGAAGTAATCGTCAACGAAGATCAGCATCCCGAGGATGATGGTGGCGACCTGCGCCCCGATGCGGCTCCTGATGTGCGTCTGCGCCCACCGTCCGAAGGCCGCGGAAGCGCCGGTCTTGTTCATCATCGCGACGAGAGATCCAAGGAGGACGAGGAAGAGGAGGATGCCGATGTTATAGGCGTCGGCGATCGACGAGATGAAGCCCTTCTGCATCACGTGGGTGATCGTGCCCTCGAAGGCGAACCCGGAATAGAGGAGGCCGCCGAACACGATGCCGATGAACAACGAGGAGTAGACCTCCTTGGTGATGAGCGCGAGGAAGATCGCGATCAACGGCGGAAGGATCGCCCACCAGGTTCCAAAGAACGGCTCTTTCTGGTGGATGGTCTCGAGCGCCTTGGCCTCGTTGGCCTTGAAATCCTTGTCGGACTGCACATTATCCGCGTAAGAGCCGATATACTCCTTGGCCTGATCAAAATCAGAAAGATCAGGAGCCTTCGACTCCTCGGCCGCAGGCGCGGCAGGAGCGGCCTCATCGGCCAAAACGGCTGGAATGCCGAATACAGATACGGCAACTACAGCAACAGCGCAGAGTAGACTCTTCATGTCGGTCAGTAGAATTAAGGTTAACGATTACCACCGTTCTTGGCGGCGAGTTTCTTGAGTTTGTTGGCACATGAAAGACGTTCGACCGCAGTCATATGGTCAATATAGAGAACCCCGTCGAGATGATCAATCTCGTGCTGCAACGCACGAGCGAGGAAACCACGTGCAGTGATGGTCTGAGGTCGATTGTCCTCGTCAAGGTAAGTGGCAGTCACCTGCTCCGCACGTACTATATGCCCTCCGATCTCGGGGAAACTCAGACAACCCTCTTTATCCTCCTGCGAACCCTCGCTCATCACAATTTCGGGATTGAAGAGCTTGAGCGGCATTCTGATCGGAGCATTGAAAGCCTCGTCGAACTCATCCTCGCAGCCCTCTGGGATGTCAATAACGCACATGCGCTCAAGACGTCCTACCTGCTGCGCGGCGAGACCAACACCACGGGCCTTATGCATCGTCTCCAGCATATCGTCGGCCAACCTGCGAAGCGCGTCAGTAACAGCTTTTACCGGCACGGACTTCTCGCGCAACACCTTCTCACCGTACTTGTAGACCTTGAGAATCATCGAATTGAAATCAGAGGATAAGTTGAAGTCAGAAATTAAAGTTGAAGAACGGAATGTTTATTTTCCAGTAGAACCAAATCCGCCGTCCCCCCGGTCGGTCTCGTCGACGATCTCAGTCTCAGCGATTTCCGGTTGTGTCACCGGAGCGATGACGATCTGAGCGATCTTATCGCCCTTCCTCACCTGAAAGTCAACATCGCCGAAATTCGCAAGAATCACTCCGACTTCTCCGCGATAGCCAGAATCAATAGTGCCAGGAGTGTTCAGCACCGTCACGCCGCTCTTAAGCGCGAGTCCAGAACGCGGACGAACTTGCGCCTCGTACATCGGCGGAAGCAACATCACGAGCCCAGTATGAACCAACGCATGCTTCCCAACCGGGATAACGAGATCCTCCACAGATCGAATATCCATGCCCGCGTCACTCGGATGAGCATACGCGGGCAACACTGCATCAGGATGGATGCGTTTGAATCTCAGGGTCATCACTCTTCGTCCGTGGTGGTCTCTTCAGGTGTTACGGATGCCGAAGCATCAGGCTCAAAGCCGAGACGCTCAAGATTCCACTTAAGCCAACTCTCGGGAAGCTGACGACGCTGGAACATCGCGAGCTGATCACGCACCTGACCCTTCAGGAGCGCAGCTTTCGTCGCATCTCCTTCCTTACGATCAACGCAGATAACAAGCACCGCGGAATCGCGCCCCGTCTTGGCGAACTCGGAAACCTCGCCCTTGGCCAGTTTGATCACCGCACCGGCAACAGCATACTGATCAGGGAACATGCCAGGCTGCATATCACTAACGGAGAATGTGATATTCGTGGAAATACCAGGCGTCTTCTCTACCTCGGCCACACCCTTAGCTGCAATCGCATCGACCTTAGCCTTGAAAGCGTCAGCCTTGGCTGCCTCAAGCGCCCTGGGACGAATTACATCCTTAGCCTCCTCAAACGTCGGGATATGGGCCTTGGAAACCTCGGCACGTTCAATCAACCATGCAGCGTCTTTTCCAAGAACGATCCCGTAACGGAGATCCTCACTCTCGGGATCAAGCTGTGCAACCGCGTCAACGAGACCTTCCGCACCGACGAAGAGCGACTCGGGCCGCTTCATGAAGCCGTCGACATAGCCGCCATCAATGGTGAAATAGTCGGAAACGGACACCTTAAGACCGTCTTCGGCAGCGATTTCGTCAAGCCGAGACTTACCCACGGCGGCTTTGACCCCGTAAGCACGGGATGTAAGGTTGGTTTCATAATACTGGATCGCGGCGATCTTACGGAGCTCCGGCTCGATCTCGCCTTTAACATCCTCGAACTTCTTGACCTGCTCGACGCCGTTGGTGTCGGTCGTGGTCCATTTCTCGGAATTGGCATCATAATAATCATGAAGCTCGTCCTCAGTAACCGTCATCTTCGCCATCACATCCTTATTGTCGGCGGCATACTTAACGTAACGAATCTTGACGCGTTCAGGAAGAGCAAGGGAGTTCGTATTCGCCTCGTACCATTTCTTAAGACCATTGTCATCAAGCTTAACCGCATCGGCTTCGTCCTTGGTCTGAGTGAACTTCGCAACCTTGACCGTGAAGACATCAGTCCTGTCTGCAACGGCACGATCAAGCTCCATCGGCGAGATCCAAGCCGCCGACTCCAACACCCCTTCTGTGGCCCGAAGCAAAGAATGCTGACGCTTAAGATACTCCTCAAAGCGTTCGGGCTTCATACCCACCTCTTTCAGCAGATACCGATACGCCTTGAAACTGAACGCCCCATTGACACTGAACGCTCTGTCATTGCGAATCTGTTGCTGGACTTCGGCAGGAGTGGACTCAATGCCGTTCTCTTTGGCGACACGCAGCGCCGCAATCGTCTCCCAGGCGACACGGTTGACTTCGGAAACCGAGCGCTTCCAGTCGCGATTTTTGCCGATGCCACGAACGTCCTCGGCAATGCTGTTGAACTCAGAGGACATCACCTCCTTGTCTGCAAGCTTACCGGCCACACCTTGAACCCGATCCTCTCGATCACGGGTGGAGAAAAGATCGTCAAAACAAAACGCGGCGGAGACCACAATCGCAAATGCGCCCCAAACCCATTTATTGCGGATAAGCTTATTGAACTGCAGGATAACCATAGAATCGAATCTAACTTTCTCTTTATGCTACTATAATAATGCTACCGTAAATCCTCATTCCTCTTCGGCGGAAGAATCCTCGGCAGGCTCCTCTTCGGTCGTGGTCTCTACCGTAGCTGCAGCCTCTTCCAAAGCCTTGGCAGCGCGTTCACGATCCTTCTTGGTCGCAGGACCCTGATCGCCGGTATTGACCTCATGCCGACCCTCGGTAAACGAGACGCGGTTCTTCAACTCGCCATTCGAATCAAAGGTGAGAATGCTGACCGCCCTGTTCTTACCAATCTCTGGCACCTTACGGAAAATACGAATCGCAGTACGCGGCGAAAGCTTCCAATCAATAGACTTCTCGACGATCACCGACTTATTCAGCTCGTAATCCATCTCTTCCATAAGACCGGCATCAAGATGACACATGAAGTCGCCGCTCTTTCCAAAAAGACGAGTTACGAGAAAATCCTTCGACGAACGAATCTGCACCTCATTCGCCGCATGCATAGCGGGAATCGTAAAATGGGGGCCCCGGACAGTCAACACTCCAGATACACAGCGAACCGAAGCGTCAAAACCATCACCGGTCTTCACGTATGTATAACGAGAAACCCCAGCTGGATTCTCAACGCAGAATCCCTCGTTAGTCACGCAAAACATCTTTTCCGGAAAGTTAAGCGGCAGTCTTAGCTCAATCGTGCCGGATCCGAGAGTGATTGTACGCGAAGAAACATCGAGCCCCTGCATCCGAGTGCCGAATGACGCCT
>CAMGEN010000073.1:0-6507 GCA_946055075.1 uncultured Verrucomicrobiota bacterium
GATGGTCGGGGCGGCGGGATTTGAACCCACGGCCTTCTGCGCCCAAGGCAGACGCGCTACCAGACTGCGCTACACCCCGTGTGTAATGCGGATATTATATCATAAATCCGCGAAGAATTTAACGGCGGACCGTAATCGTACGCGATGATGGTGACGAAACACGACGAGACCACTCAAGAAGCATCGGATAATACTCCTCCGCGATTACACGTTCATCATAACGATGCATACGCTGTTCGATCGTTATCTCTAGCCGCTCGTTAACGACTTCGGACATAACATTCACCTCAAGCCAGACGTCTTCCGGATTCGCCGGGTCGTGTAAGGTGAACGATTCTGGAAGATGCTCGATCTCAACATACCCTTCGGGAAACACCACCTTCCGTCGGTCGATGCCGCCAGAGCAGGCGGGGATGCATACCGGACTCCGCCTTATGTCGCCAGTAAGACAGGACGGGAAGCTGAGTGCGGGAATGGTGAGCGTAATCGTATCGCCCTGCACCACCGCGAGATCTGGGATATAGCACGAGAACCGCATAGACGCAGGATAACCGACCGTATCCGTAACCAGTTCACTCGTCGCGGAAGCGGACTGCGCGATCGATCCAAGATACTGCTGGTACACACGTGAGCGCATCTCCGGCAGGATCTCCGCAAAATATCTCCTCCACCCGCCGGTCTCTCCCCGCAGAAAGTTCACGTAGTCATAATCAACCGCGCCGTTAGGACGCACCCTCATCACGATTTCGGCATCCGTGCCGTTTCGGAGCTCCGGTTTCATGGCGGACACCACAAACTCCTTCTCCGCCATCGGATCAATACACCAGCATCCGTCGAATCGCGTCGTGCCAAGCGGCGAATACTCGTTCTCGGTCCCGAAGAACATTCCGTCCACACGACAGAGAGCCTGATCATAAGCCTGCGGATAACGCTCGTCCTCACCACGCAGCGACGAACCGAACACGATGTCCGCCTTGAAGCCCGCACCCTTCATGAGCGCACAAAGCGTGCGGATGTAGTCAAGTCGCGTCGCATAGCGCTCCTTCACCACCGTCGCGGGATCAGTCAGCTGCTTCGCGACGGGCAGCTCATAGAGCGACGGACCGGCGATTCGGACATGCTTCGCCATCCAATCACGAATCGCCTTCAGCGATTCGTGAGGTCGAGGTTGAAGGTCGAGGTCGAGAATGGAAAGATCCAACGATTCCACGGATGCCGCCTTACGGAGAAATTCGCAGGTCGCGGCGAAAGTGCCGCGGTCGACGACGAAACTCTTACGCCAGCGATGTCCCGCAGGCTGCGAATCCTCATTCGGAATCCGCTCCGGATCGTCCACGCGGCGCCTGTCTTTGCCGACACGGTAGATTAGCACGTCAGTCGGCTCGATGACGTCGAGGTAGAAACGGCCGCGGAACGCATGCGGGGCGTCAGTGACGACGGTCTCCGTCACAGTGGTAATGACACTGCCGATCTCCACGGACGGCAGCGTGACGATGAGCTTCTTCGACGCGGGATAACGCGGAGCGACGGCAGCCCAGTCACAGTCAAGCTCGTTCAGCTCCTTGTCACTGATCATAGCCATCCTGCCATCCGCACCAACGACCGAAGCATGCAGCACCCTGACCTGCCGGACCAGCGGATTGAACTCGAACTCGAGTTCGGAATTACCTTTCTTGCCGTCGTAAGTCAAGATCTTCTTCACCACGGTGTTAGTGACGATCCAAGAACGTTCTCCGGTAAAGTCAACGGACATCCCGCGCAGCAGATACTCTATGTCTGCGTCGGCGAGACGGTTCTTATCAAAGACGGAACTGCGGCGCTCGGCCGCCTGAACCGCCTTGATGTTCTCGCGCAACGTCAGATACTCCTCGGGCGAAAACTCGAGCGAATTGATCTTCAGCTTGCGCGACAACATGTACTCGCCGTTCGTCACGACCGCGGAAAGCCGATATTCGTACGGACCTTCGATTTCCAACGTTTCCGGAATCGACTTCGCCTTTCCGAGCGTCTCACCGAGCGAAACACGAAGCGACTCCTCAATTCCGGCGGTGGACGAAAGACGCAGCGGAAAACGGCGACTCTCCAACGCGGTGCGGTTCGAGAGTAGCATGTTCGCAACCCCAAGATTCCTCGATAGCCATCCTGTGATCAGCTGAATCTCGGAATTGCCGCGGAGCAACGCCTCCGGGACCTTCGCAACAATCTTCGCCGTCAACGGACATGACACATCCTGAAGATCCGTCGGCAGAATCTCGTACTTCAGAAGCTTCGCCCCTGGGAAGGTTCTGGCGACGGTCTCTTCGAAATACTGACGCCGGTCGGTAGGCTTGGCACAAAGAAACCGCTGACGAAAAACGTTGTCGTTGAGCCCCTTGAAGATGATCTCGCTCTCGACCATCAGCGATCCGGCCTCGTCGAGTACCGCAGTGGAATTGATCTTCAGCAGATTGTCATCCGCCGGCGGCATCGGCGTCGTCAGCAAGATCTCGCCGTCCGGCCTCGCGACAAGATACGAACAATCGCTCTCGTACGACGGCAGAAAATCCCTAGTAGACTCCGCCGTCGGATCGAGCAGGATGTACTTCTGGCGCCCGCCTTCACCTCCTTTCTCAACCTCGTTCTCCACCGCCACGATCGCGTGATTGAAATACGGCGACGGGACATCGGGATCCATCTTCGCCGATCCGGCCATAATGAGAACGGGATACGCATTGAAACCGGCCATGCGGAGCATCGCCGTGAGGAGTCCCGCCTTGTCTCGGCATACTCCATAACGCTTGTCGAAGGTGATATCCACATCATGCGGCGCATAACCCGGAGACTTGTCCTCCATGGTGAGTCCCATGTACCGAATCTCTTGACTCACGAACTTGAAGATCGCCTTCATAAGCGCCTCGTTTCCACCTCCAACTCCAACTTCTCTCTCCAACTCACGCACCTTCGCGATCATCGCGGCGTTGGTCTTCGCAAGGTGCGGGGCGCAGAGATCCCAGTACCACTTCGACATCTCCTGCCAGTTCCTCGCGGTCGAAATGTAAAGGTGCTGAAGCTGACGGTAAGGAGATGGCATGGACGGCTCATAAAACGCTTGCGGAGAATTCGTCGCGCACCATTCCATCGTCACCGATCCGTCATCGTTCGTGACCGCGGAATGAACAATGTTCCCGATCGGATGACGGATGGCGACGCTCTGGAGCGGACGATCCTTCGGACACTTCACGCGCAATGAGGAGCGGAGGATCGGAGAGAAATCTTCGAAAACCGATATGTCCGCCCACTGATCCTGACAGCGGGCGGCGAAGGTCGAACGCGTCTTCTTGATATAGACGATGTCTCCGACCTTCACCCCGGGAATGTTGCATATGATCTGACGATCCAACGGATCATAGATGTTCGCAACCGTCGAGGAATTATCCGTCGACTCCTTGACAAGCTCCGCAAGATCAAGGACATTCGTCGCGCCGTTAGGCGAAATGATCGCGACCTCGACGAATTCCGCTGCGCCGTAACGCCGGCTGTAACCGAGTCCGTCGCTGGAAAGCTCGCGCCTTCCCTTCTCGGTCAGCGCCTTCTGCCAGGTCTCAGAGACCGACCGGAAAGTTCCGTCGGCGAAATACTCGATTTCCTCGCGGTTGTCGAGAGTGACGGTATCCGCGTCGGGATAATCCTTCGCGGCGACTTCAGCCCGCAGCGCCGAACCAGTCAGCGCGCAAAGGATGATCAGCAGAATAATGTTGACTTTCTTGCTCATGGTGATTACCGTTGCGATTATGGTCAGTATCAGACCCCAGTAGTGGAAAGCGTCGTCGACATACACGGTCATCTTCGCGAACGTGAAGAGCGCGACCAGCATCAACGCAATCGAGGCGGGACGGATTCCACGCATGACACCCTTCACGATCCGGCTCGACCTAAACTTCTCAAGCGATGACAACGCCGCGTAAACGAGGACGGACCCCGGCAACAGGAGCATCGCGCTCGAAATCAGCGCGCCAGGAACACCGGCGAGCCTGTAGCCGAAAAATGTCGCACAGTTAACGCCAACGGGACCGGGAGTCATCTGCGAAAGCGCCATGATATCACCGAATTCATTTTCCGCGATCTGCAGATACGGAGCGGACTCGCCGATGAAGTCATGAAGATACATCGGCACGAGCACGAAACCGCCGCCGAAACAGAGCGCTCCGTACTGTGCAAAAAGAAGGAGCGGGAAGAATGAAACAGAGTTGAAGCGCGGAGTTGAAGGCGCAGGTGAACGCGAAGGGGCGGTGGTAGACAGCCCGAGCAGCATCGCGAGGACGAGGACGAGCGCGATGTGGACGTGGAAATAGCCGATGGCGAAGATGCTGGCGACCATCAGCGAGTATGCGAAGGTATCGGGAAGCGATTTGCGCCAGCTCTTGGCAATCGTCGCGGCAATAATGCCAGTGAGCGCTGCGCGAAGTCCTACGAACGCACTTTCGAGCCATGGATTACCGAGCGGAAACAATTTATAGCAAATCGACACTCCGATGAAAATCATCACCGCCGGAATCGCTACCGCTATGACGCCGACGAGCGCTCCAATCTTACCCGCACGTTTACGTCCGATATAGACGGCAGTATGCGTAGCAATGAGTCCGGGAATCATCTGAAAAACCGGCAGATGATCGATGAACTCACCTTCCTTGGTCCAGCCAAGCTTCGCAAAACGGCGGTCGGCAACCATCAGGATGGAATAACCCCCTCCGATCACGAAGAGCGAAATCCGGAACAGCTCGAAAAATATCTGCCAGAGGTTTTTCATTTCACTCGGACGAAAAGTGCAAAATGATCGGACAGTTCATCAGGGTACTGGGTCAAAGGAACGCCATCGATCTTGAATCCTCGGACTAAGATGTGGTCCAGCGCCGAGTTTCCGTAGCGACGATTCGGATGAGTCCAGCGGCGTTTCTCGGGCATTAACTTCAGCACATTCGTGAAACCCGCCTGCTCGAGCATGTCGAAGATCTGTTCCCCCTCAAACTCCTTACGCCAGGGATCGGAGTTGAAATCGCCGGCGACGATCACCGGCAAGGCGGTTCTGCCGCGCTTCGGCTTCTCCTGCTCGACAAGCTGTTCTACGGGAAGCCTCCGCTTTTCACGATTAGCCGCCTTCTTCTCCTCCGTCGTATCGCCATAATTGGATTTAAGGTGCACGCAATAGACAGAGGCCGTAACTGCAGGCTCGAAAACGACCATGGCGTGCGCATATCCTCGCGGAGGAACCACACCCTTTTTCGACTTCCAGAGGCTCCAGTTACAATTCGCGACCGGCAAGGTAGTGACAATCGCATCCTGCTGCATATCAAAGCGATCGCGCCGACGATAACCGGTGACGACCGCAGTCTTGAGATTCGTAATGCCGATCGCCTTCACAAGTTCTGCGGTGACCTGCTGCCCACGCATCTCGTTAAGACAAATAATCACATCCTCCTTGAAAGTAGGGTCGAGCTTCGCAATCCCAGCACGAAGCATTTCCCCTGCGACCTGGATCGTAGCCGCCTCAACGGATTCATTAGCGCGATGTTCAGCCCGTCCAGAGGGAAACCAGTTCCCGTTCCAGGTGCCGACGATAACCGCTAGAAGAATCGCAAACATCCGCCACCTAACCTCTAAAGTCCAACAGCTACATCTTCTTGATCGTCGGCGCCGGCGGCTTGTTATATACGCGGCTATTCGGCGGAACCGAGGTAATCAGCCACACGCTGCCGCCGATCTCAGAGCCCTTGCCGATAGTCGTGCTTCCGCCGAGAATGGTGGCACCGGCGTAAATAACAACGTCGTCTTCGACATTCGGATGCCGCTTAATGCCCTTCACGAGCGCTCCAGTCTCCGGATCCTTGTCAAACGAAAGCGCACCCAAGGTCACGCCCTGATAAAGCTTAACGTTGCGTCCAATCACACAGGTTTCGCCGATAACGACGCCAGTGCCATGGTCGATAAAGAAACGTTCGCCGATCGTTGCGCCGGGATGAATGTCGATGCCGGTCTTCGAGTGGGCGAGTTCCGACATGATGCGCGGAATGATCGGCACCCTGAGCGCATAGAGCTCGTGGGCCATGCGGTGAATGGTGACGGCGTAAAGCCCAGGGTAGGCCATGACGACCTCCATCGGACTCGTCGCCGCAGGGTCCCCCTCATAGGCTGCCTGCACATCGGTCTCTACCAGCCGTTTCACTTCCGACATCCGCGAAATGAATTCGGCGACAATCGCCTTGGCGTCGCGTCCGGGACACAGCAGCGCGACTTCCTTCTCGAGGTCAGCGGCGATTTCGGGGATCTGATCGCGCGCACCAAGGTCAGCATATACGCAGGGATGCAGCGCGGCCAGTCCGTGCTGCACGATATGTTCGATTCTCTGTGGCAAGGTCATAATTGATATTATATCACATCTCCCTGCCCTCCTGCGGCACGCGGGCCGTAGACTTTTCCATCTGAAGACGCTTTTCAGGCGCAAGAGCCGTTTTCTTGCTGGTGATTCACTGA
>CAMGEN010000074.1:0-6491 GCA_946055075.1 uncultured Verrucomicrobiota bacterium
GAAAGGTCTTTATCGTCAACGCCCAGCCGACATCGCTCGACGAATACGCGGCAGGAGTCTATCGAGACCTTTCGGAATTTGCCGATGGCGTAAATGCCATGGCGTAAGCGGTGGCGGCGTTTTTCAAACTTGAGACAGTTCCGTAGAAAGCAAGTCCTAGATTGGTAGGGGGGATTGCATACCCTACGGGGGTATGGTATAATATGTCGCGTTATGAGAACACAGGAAACTACGACGATGCTGACCATGCGGCTGAATAAGTTGATCGGACAGCTTAACGGTATCAAGAAGATGGTTGATGAGGGTTTGCCTTGCGAGGACGTGCTCACGCAGATGAACGCGGTGAACGGGGCTCTCCATAAGCTGTCGCTTCTGATGCTTGACGCGCACGTGCGGCATTGTGTGCGCGATGGCATGAAGGCGGGGAAGGCCGACGAGACGATCGAGTCGCTCGCCGAGGCGATCGAGAGCTTCTCGAAGATGGCGTGAAGGAGGGGCGGCGATGGAAATTGTACTTTCGTTCTGGAACGTGCTCGCGATGATGGCGCCGTGGCTCCTCGTCGGCTTTCTGTTGGCGGGTGTCGTGTCCGTACTGCTGCCGCGCAAGTGGGTGGTCGGCGTGATGGGACGCGCGCGCGGCTGGCGCGGGGTTCTTAACGCGGTCCTGATCGGCGTGCCGCTTCCGGTCTGCTCGTGCGGCGTGCTGCCGCTTACGGCCGGGCTCCGTAAGGCTGGCGCGGGGAAGGGCGCGGTTGCCGGCTTCCTCATTTCGACGCCGCAGACCGGCATCGATTCGATTCTCGCGACTTACGCGCTGATGGGTCCCGTCTTTGCCGTGGCGCGTCCGATCGCCGCCTTCGCGACGGGGCTCTCCGGAGGTGCCGTGGTCGACGTGCTGACGCGCGGAGAGGCGGATGCGGAGGCGACTGAGAAGCCGAAGGCGAAAGGTCATTGCTGTTGCTGCTGTCATTGTCACGATGGACATGACGAGTCGCATTCATCCGAGCCGCACGCCGGGGAAAATCTGTTCTTGCGGATTCTCCGCACTGGCTATGGCGAGCTGCTGGGGGAGGTGGCGCGTCCGCTCGCTTTCGGACTCGTCATCGCGGCGGTGGTGACGGCGTTCGTGCCGGCGAATTTCTTCGCGACGGCTTTCGGCGGGAACGACTGGCTCGCGATGCCGGCGATGGTGCTCCTCGGGTTTCCGATGTATGTGTGCTCCACGGCGTCGATTCCAATTGCCGCTTCGCTGGTGGCGAAGGGACTGACGCCGGGCGCGGCATTCGTTTTCCTGATGGTGGGTCCGGCGATCAACGCGGCGTCGATGACGGCGGTCGCGAAGATGATCGGCGTCAGGGCCTCAGTCGTCTATGCGCTGGTGATTGCGTTAGGCGCCGTCTTGTGCGGAATAGGCATCAACCTGCTGCCGTTCGACGTTCTGCCGCAAGTCGCGTCGGATGCCGCGGCCGAAACGCTCGCGTGGTGGGATCATTTCTCCGCCGCCGTACTCGTCGCATTGGTTGCTTTTGGCTTGATCAAGCGGCAACAGGCTGCGATCTCTGCTTGAAGTGATTTTCACAGATTATGTCAGAATAATAATACACATGATTTCGCGTTTGGTGTATAATGTGTGGTGTCGAGGGGAGCGCCAGGTCCGTCGCGGCGGCGGAACTGAAAATCTGATTGCTCAAGACATTAAACGAAAGAGAGGTGAGCCATGATGAAATTCTACAAGTGCGACATCTGCGGCAAGATCATCGCGATGGTCAATGAGACGGCGGCCGAGACCGTTTGCTGCGGCGCGGCCATGCACGAGCTCGTCCCGAATACGACGGACGGCAAATACGAGTCGCACGTCCCCGTCTATACGGTTGACGGCAATACGGTCACGGTCAAGATCGGCGCGAATCCGCATCCGATGACGGACGAACATTACATCGCGTGGGTCGCGATCGAGACGGATCAGGGCAATCAGCGCAAGTGCCTGAAGCCCGGCGTCACGCCAGAGGCGAAGTTCGTGCTCCTGCCCGGCGAACAGGTGAAGAACGTGTACGAATACTGCACGCTCCACGGACTCTGGAAGAGCTGACCGTCGGTAATGACCGTCAGCACCCTCCGATGGGTCGGCGTCCAGTACCGTGGTTTTATGATACAATAGGGTGTACTCGGAAACATAAGACGATCTTGTCAAGGAGAATATTATGAAGATTGCGCTCATTGTACTTGCCGCGGCCGCGGTTGTCATCGCCATGCTCATCGGGTGGGTGATTTCGCTTTATAACGGACTCGTCGTGTTGAGGAACCGTTTCAAGAACGCGTTCGCGCAGATCGACGTGCAGTTGCGTCGGCGTTATGATCTGATTCCGAATCTCGTTGAAACGGCGAAGGGGTATCTCGCGCATGAACGCGAGACGCTGACCGCGGTCATCGAGGCACGTAATGTCGCTGTCGGCGCCGCCAAGGCGCTGGCCGGGGCTCCTGGCGATCCGACGGCGATGAAGGCCTTTGCATCCGCGGAAGCGGGACTCGCCGGAGTGCTCTCGAAACTGATGATGGTGGCCGAGCGTTATCCCGAGCTCAAGGCCGACCGTCAGATGGCGAGGGTTTCGGAGGAGCTGACTTCTACCGAGAACCGTATCGCCTTTGCGCGTCAGGCGTTTAACGACGCGATTACCGAATACAATACGAAGCGAGAGCTTTTCCCGTCCTCGATCATCGCCGGAATCTTCAATTTTCCGCCCGCGGCATTGTTGGAGGCGACTGCTTCCGAGGCGCAGCGTGAAGCGCCGAAAGTCTCCTTCTGATGGACCCATTCGCGCTCCAACATGAGGCGCGCAAGCGGATTCCCTGGCTGATCGCGCTGATCGTTTTGGCCGTAGCCGCCACTGCGGCGGCCACGGGATTCGTTCTTTGGGGAGTGTGCTGGAGCGTATGGTCGTGGGCCGTTTCAGATTTTGCGCATCATGCTCCTAAGGGTCCGATACTCTTCGCGGAAAAGTTTCCGCTTGTGGTCGTGGCGTGTTTCGTCGTGTCCGCACTTGCCGTCATCGGCGGACTTCTCTATAAGATCTTCGACCTCACTTCCGGCGATCAACTGATGGCGCAGATCGGCGCGAAGCGGATTGTCCGGGCGCGGCTTTCCGAGACAGACGACGCGGACGTGTCGCGGCTTCGGTTCTATAATATCTGCGAGGAAATGGCGATCGCTTCGGGACTCGATATGCCGTCCGTCTGGGTGATGGAGTCCGTCGCCGGTATCAACGCCCTGGCGGCGGGATCCGATCCGTCTACCGCCGCCGTCTGCGTGACCGCCGGTGCGCTCCGTTATCTGACACGTGACGAGCTGCAGGGGGTTATCGCCCATGAATTCAGTCACATCCTTAACGGCGATATGCGGCTCAATTTCCGTCTGACCGCGCTAATCGCCGGAATTTCGATGGTGTCGCGCACCGGCAAGGGGATGTTCGGAGTTCTTACCGGAGGATCAGATTCTGAAACTTGGATTAAGAATGGGAAGAAGGGCGGATTGCCGTTGCCATTGCCGCTGCTGGTGGTCTATGTCCTGTCAGGAATTGCGCTCTGCCTGATCGGTTCGGCAGGCGAGTTCTTCGCACGGCTTGTCCAAGGCGCTGTTTCGCGTAATCGTGAATATCTTGCCGACGCAGCGGCGGCGCAGTTCACGCGCAATCCCGAAGGACTCGCCAACGCATTGCGTCTCACTTATCTCGCCGATGCCGCAACGGTTGCGCGCGGCTACGGAGCCTGGCGAGCGGATGTCTCGCACATGATGTTCGCGTCTTCCGGCTTTGATGTGGTGTCCACGCATCCACCGGTCGTCGAACGGATCCGGCGCCTTTCGCCGCGCGGGATCGGTGCCGACGAGACGCTCAAGCGCCGGATCCGGGATGTGCGCGATGAAAGACGTCGCAAGGCGAAGGAGGTGGAGGAGAATTTCCGCAAAAACGCTTCGCGCGTGATCGCGACCAATTGCGCCATGCAGTCCTTCCTGGCGTCGAAACTGCCGGTGGAACTGATGTCGGCCACGAGAGACGTGACCAGCGCTGGTGTGCTGCTGAAGGAATTGCTCGGAGAGCCGGGACCTTACGGCGTGAAGAAGTATCCTGTGCCGGTAAGAAGGACGCTTGCGTTCCGTTGTGTGATCACCCTCAGGGACGGACTAACCGTGGCCGAGCGTCGGCAGTGGGCGGATACGGTCTGGAATATCGCTACGCGCGACGGCGAATTCGATTCTTTCGAGATCGTCGTCTGTGCATCGGTTCGTCGTCACTTGCTGACACTTTCTCCGCCGCAGTTGGTGCCGGGCGTGAAACTGATGCCGACTGCCGCCGCGGTCATCGCGACGGTCGCATCGTTCGGACGCAATCCGTCCGCCGGGTATCAGGCGGCGGTGAAACGGCTTTCGCTATTCGGTAAGGCGATTCCATCGATGCCGCCTCCGATAAACGATGCCGAGGAGTTCCTTGCGGCGTTGGAGAAGCTGTCCTGCCTGTCTTCGCTTGCGAAGAAGGAGCTGCTTTTCGCCTTGCGCGATGCCGCCGCGGAGGACGGAGTGATGCAGCCGGAGGAGACGGACTATATTGCGGCGGTAGCGGATGCGATCGGTGCCTACGGATGGTTGCAGATGCAGTCTGCGCAACAGATTTCAAAACAGTATGGTTTGGAAAGATGTCGAAGAAAACTGATGAGCGTTCGGGTATGAAGAGAACAGATGACGCGGAATTCTTGCGGCGGGCGGCGGAGCTCGCGGCTAAGGGACTCGGGCATACGCGTCCGAATCCCGCGGTCGGTGCGGTGATCGTGCGCGGAGGCAGGATCATCGGCGAGGGCTGGCACAAGAAGGCCGGCGGCGATCATGCCGAAGTCGCCGCGATCAAAAACGCGGCTTGCCGCGGCGAATCTGCCGCGGACGCGACGATCTACGTGACGCTCGAACCGTGCTCGAAGCCGGGGCGCGTGGGGGCTTGTACAGATGCAATTGCAGCAGCGGGTATCAAGCGTGTCGTCTATGCCATCGCCGATCCGAATCCGACGAACCGCGGCAAGGCGAAACGCGCACTCGCGAAACACGGCATCGCTTGCGAATTGTTCAAGGGCGACAGGGAAGTGTCGGCGGCTTGTCGCCGCCTGATCTCCGACTTCCGCAAATACGTGCTGACGGGGCTCCCCTATGTGACGGTGAAGCTCGCGATGTCGATGGACGGCAAGATCTGCGACAATTGGGGCGACTCGAACTGGATTTCGTGTGCGGCGTCTCGCGATCGGACGAATGAGTTGCGTTCTCGTGTCGATGCCATTATGGTCGGTGCGGAAACGGTCCGGAAGGATAATCCGTCGTTGCTCGCGCGGATTCATCCGAATAAGGATCTCATCCGCGTCGTCATCTCGAAGAGCGGGAAGTTGCCGAAGAAGGCGCAGGTGTTTACGGACGGCAAGAATCCGACGCTCGTATTCGACGACGCGAAGAAGGCGCTCAGGGAACTCGGCAAGATGGGCGTGATGAGCGTCCTTTGTGAAGGGGGCCTTAAGCTCGCGACATCGCTCGCGGACGCCGGACTCGTCGACGAGTGGCTAACGGTGATGGCGCCGGTTGTCATCGGTACGCGTCGCATCGCTAGGGCGATGCGCGGGATGGCTGAGCTCGATCGGAGCTTTATCGCATTCGACGATTCGTTCTTTTTCGTCGGACTCTCAGACTGGTCGTTGAAGTAATCTTTCAGGTCCGTTGGAACACCAATGGACACCTGACGCATGAAAACGATGTGTGCTCTGCAGGATAAGATGAACGAGCGCAAGAACGAGATTCGCGCGGCGATGAAGTCGCGGCGGAAGGCTGTGACGCCCGTGGCGCGCACGGCGGTCTCGAAGGCGCTTTCAAAGCGGCTTTTCGTCGAGAACCGCGAGCTGGGCGCGGCGATTGCAAGGAAGGGACCGATTGCCGTCTATCTTGCCTTGAAGGAGGAGATCGATCTTACGGACTTCATTACCGCCGCGCTGTCGGTTGAGTGTGTGCTGGTCGCGCCGCGATGGAACGGGACGGAGTATGAGCTGGTGCGAATCGAGAATCTTGAAACGCTAGTGAAAGGTCCGCACGGAATTCTCGAGCCGCCGGCAGGGCCGGTCGTGTGTCCGCGGGATGTCCGCGCGTGGCTCGTTCCGGGACTCGCCTTCACCAAGAAAGGCGGTCGCCTTGGCTATGGCGGGGGCTGGTATGACCGTTTTCTCTGCGAGGTCTCGAAGCGTGTCCCGAGGATTGGTGTCGCGTATGCCTTTCAGCTGATGGACGCGCTCCCGACGGAGCCTCATGATATCCGCCTCACGTCCGTCGAGAGCTGCGAAGACTTGTCGGATGCGAAGCCGTTGGTTGTTCCATAAGAAGAAAGCGAGCGTTGCTAAAATCATTCGCGAATAATTCCTGGAATCGTCCTAATTGTACAGCAAACCTGCGATTTGGTATCATATTAATGATGGTT
>CAMGEN010000075.1:0-6467 GCA_946055075.1 uncultured Verrucomicrobiota bacterium
GGTCAAGGGCGGCGTGATTCCGACGGAGTACATCCCGGCGGTCGAGAAGGGCGTCAAGAAGGCGCTCGAGTCCGGTCCGCTCGCGGGCTTCCCGGTCGTCGACGTCAAGGCGACCGTGTACTTCGGTTCGTACCACGAGGTCGACTCGAACGAATTCGCGTTCATCACCTGCGCGATGCAGTGTTTCAAGCAGGCGTTCCTCAAGGCTAAGCCGCAGCTCCTCGAGCCGATGATGGATGTCGAAGTCGTTGTCCCCGAGCAGTACATGGGCGCTGCTAACGGCTCCATCAACCAGCGTCGCGGCCGCGTTGAGGGTATGGACGACCGTGCGGGCGTCAAGCTCATCAAGGCGACGGTTCCGCTGGGCGAGATGTTCGGCTATTCCAACGCGATCCGTACGGTCACCCAGGGCCGCGGCTCCTTCACGATGATCTTCAAGCAGTACGAAGCTGTTCCGAAGAACATCGCGCAGGAAGTCATCGAGAAGCGCATCAAGGAAGGCAAGGTCCGTCCGATGGCCGACTGAGGTCTGGCTTAAGTGATGGATCAAAAGAGGCGCGGTATCAAACCGCGCCTCTTGTAATTGTAACATTATTGTCGTTGATGATGTCTTGGGCATTGAATGGGTCGTATTCGGCGTATTTGCTAGGATTAGTACTGAGTACGGAGTGGATTTTGATATAATATTTAGAAAGTGAACGAGAGTGCTTTTTTCCAAGACTTGGCGATACTGATGACGGTGGCGGGATTCATGTCCGTCATCTGCGCGCGTTTCAACTGGCCGAAGGTGATAGGATACATCTTCGCCGGCGTGGTGATGAGTCCGTACACATGGGGCGGCAGTTTTCTTACGGACGCGAAATCGGTGCAGACGATCGGCCAGTTGGGTGTCGTCTTCCTCATGTTCGCGATGGGCCTCGACTTTTCGACTTCTGATATGAAGAGACTCAAGTCGGTGACGCTTCCCGTTGCACTGCTCGACACGATCATGATGACTTGGCTCGGCTATACTGTCGGTACGCGGGTTCTCGGCTGGAGTGCGCTTCAGTCACTCTTCCTTGGGGCGGCGATTTGCGATTCGGCGACCACGATGCTCGCGAAGGTCATCGACGAGATGAAGTGGGGTGCGAAGGGATTCGTCAAGTATGCCCTCGGGGCATCGGTGTGTGAAGATATAGTGTGTGTAGGTATAATTGCCGTCATCACCGGTGTCGCGGCCGGGAAGGGCCTGGATTTCGGCGCTGCCTGCTATTCGATGGGTGGACTTGCTATCTTCTTTCTGGCGGTGATCACGTTCGGCCTCGTCTTCGTTCCGCGGCTTTTGGCGTCAGTTGCGAAGCGGGGCGATAACGAGGTACTGTTGTTGACGATCCTGGGCTGTCTATTTTTTGTTTCTTACATCGCCTACCGGTTTGACTTTTCGCTCGCGCTTGGCGCATTTCTCGTCGGCATTCTCGGGGCGGCGAGTCAGGTGCGCAAGCGCATAGCAGAACTCGTATCCCCGCTTCGCTCGATGTTTGCCGCCGTGTTTTTCGTTTCGATAGGCTACATCGTCAATCCCGTGGCGTGGCTAGAGAATCTGCCCGCGATCCTGTTGCTGTCCTTGGTTGTGATAGTCGGCAAGTTCGTCAACTGTTCCTTCGGTGCGGTCCTCTGCGGCGAGCGCGTAAAGACCGCGGTGCAGATGGGGCTTTCGCTTGCGCAAATCGGAGAGTTCGCGTTCATGGTGGCGATCCTTTACCTTTCCAGGACTGGTGATATTGATTCTCCGATGTATCAGATCGTGGTTGCGACCTCGATTCTGACTACTCTCATCAATCCATTCTTCATTCGTCGGTCCGAGGCGGCTGGTGAATGGGTCGAACGGAGGTTCCCCGGATGGTTATCCTCCGCGCTTGATGCCTATCGCGGATTCGTCGAGAAGTATCGCAATGGTATTGAGGAACAGGAGCTTCGTCTAGAAGTGAAGCGAACGGTGATACGTCTAGGGGTGCTGGCGGCATTGCTATTGGCGTTCTCCACGGCCTGTGGCATGCTCTTTAGGCTTGATTATTCACGGTTTTCAGAGCTCTTTGAGCGTCATGATCAGTTGTTCTTCTTCCTGCTTCTGAACGTGTTCGCATTAGTGCTCGCGCCGATGGTGTTGCGCCTCGCTCGTACCCTGGGTGAGGACGTGTCAGTGATTCTTGTTTCGGGAGAAGAGCAGAAGTGGCAGCAGTCTCTGCGACATCTGATCGCGCTTGTCATCACCATCGCCGTCATAGTTGGATTCTTCATCGAGGTGTTGATGATCAACGTAAGCCTTGCTCCTGACGGAATTGTGACCAAGTCGATAGCATCCATTGTCATTCTCGTGCTCGCAGTCTTCGGTTGGAGGTTTTTCGCGAAGGCAGGGCATCGCGCGTCCGAACGTTTCCTGGAGGCGCTTTCCGCTGAAGAACGCCGTACTAATATCGCGAAGGTGTTAACTTACACGATTCCCGAAGGAGTTGTTCATAGGTTCACGATTGATCTTGCATCTCCAGCGGTCGGCGGATCGGTAGTTACGCTCGATATTCGGGCCAAGACTGGCGCTTCAATCATCTCGGTGGAACGGAACGGGGAGATTATCCGTAATGTAGGACCAGAAATTGAGTTTGTGCCAGGCGATATTCTGGTGGCGCTCGGTGACGGTGCCCAGATTGCGGCGCTCAAGGATCTACTCGGTATTACAGCGTGAGCGGTTTCGCCGTAAATTTGATATAATACTACAAAATGAAGAAGTTCAAGCTGAATTCGAAACCGGGTTCGGCGCCTACGCGGGCACCGTTCGCCGAGAGCGTATCGATGGGTGTTCCCTGGAGAAATATGCCTGTAACGCGTGAATATACGCTCGGGCAGCTCCTAGATCAGACAATTGCCCGGTGCGGCGTGAATGATGCCGTCGTGTATGCGGACCGTGATTATCGGCTTTCTTGGTTCGAGTTTGGAGAAGAGGTCGACTATGTCGCGAAGGGGCTTATGGCTCTTGGAGTCAAGCGAGGCGAAAAGGTCGCGCTATGGGCTACCAACGTTCCGCACTGGGTCGTCCTCATGTTCGCTACTGCGAAGATTGGCGCGTGTCTTCTTCCGCTGAATATCAATTACAAGCGCGAGGAGATCGATTTTGCCTTGAAGCAGTCCGACGCCGAGAACCTCTTCGTCATCGACGGCTACCGCGACTGCGACTACATCGAAGTTCTTAACGGACTCATCCCCGAGCTCAAGGAATGTCCCCGCGGGCAGCTGAAGTCTAAGCGCTACAAGCACCTCAAGCGCATCTTCTACCTCGGCGGCAAGAAACACCGCGGCATGTATTCGCTCAACGAGGTGAAGTCTCTCGCCTGCGAGGTGACGGATGAGGCGTATTTGAAGCGTCAGTCAGAAGTCGATGTGAATGACATCGTCAACATGCAGTACACTTCCGGTACCACTGGCTTCCCGAAGGGTGTCCAGCTTACGCACCGCAACATCGCTAACGACGGTTTTTGGATCGGAGCGTGTCAGAACCTTTCCGCGAATGATCGCGTCTGCATCCCAGTGCCGCTTTTCCATTGCTTCGGCTGCGTACTTGGCGTGATGAGCTGCGTCAATCATGGTTCCACAATGGTCTTCCTCGAGAAATTCGATCCTGTGCAGGTGATGGCCTCGATTGAAAAGGAGAAGTGTACCGCGACTTACGGTGTTCCCACGATGTACATCGCGATGCTTGACCATCCGAAGTTCAAGGAGTATGACTTCCGTTCGCTTCGTACTGGCATCATGTCCGGTTCGGCGTGTCCTGTTCATCGT
Source organism: uncultured Verrucomicrobiota bacterium (assembly GCA_946055075.1). Lineage (GTDB taxonomy): Bacteria > Verrucomicrobiota > Kiritimatiellia > RFP12 > UBA1067 > UBA1067. Next base: position 3,811 of record CAMGEN010000075.1, read on the forward strand.
ATGGAACAGGCTCAGACGAAGATGTTCATGCGCGAGATCTGTAATCCCTACGGGTTGACGGAATCTGGTCCTGTGATGACGATGACTCGCTATTTCGAGACATCTACGGAGCGCAAGTGCACCACGATCGGACAGGCTCTTCCCGGCATAGAGGTCGCAATTATCGATCCTGAGACTGGTAAGCTTGCGCCGCTTAATACTGATGGCGAGATCTGCTGCCGCGGTTATAATACGATGAAGGGCTACTACAATATGCCCGAGTACACTGCAAAATGCATCGACAAGAACGGCTGGCTTCATTCCGGTGACATCGGGCGCATGGACGCGGACGGCTACTATTACATCACCGGACGGCTCAAGGACCTTATCATCCGTGGTGGTGAGAACATCTCTCCTAAGGAGGTCGAGGATTTCCTCGGGCGCATGGACGGAGTTAAGGACGTCGCGGTCGTCGGCTGTCCCTCGAAGAAGTTCGGCGAACAGCCCGCGGCGTTCATCATCCGCGCCGATGGATCCGCGATAACGGAAGCGGACGTCGCGGCCTACTGCAAGGACAAAATCAGCTGGTTTAAGATCCCGAAGTACGTCACGTTCGTCAATGAATTCCCGATGACGGCTTCGCAGAAGATCCAGAAATTCCGGCTGCGCGAGATGGCCCATGATCTCTGGCCAGACGCCTGAGGAATACCGCGACTTTTTCGCGGAAGTGTTCGCCGATCTCGACGGGAATCCCCGCGAGACCGGCGTGCGTTTTAAGGCCGAAGATCTTACGATCGACATCGTCAACGGCAATCCAACATTTCGCGTCGCCGACGCCGATTGCGTCGCCGACTTCCGCGGACGTTGGCTTCCCGAGCATCCCGTGCCGCTTCGCCTCTACGGGCGGAAAACACATGTTCTTCGTTTTATCCCTACGACCGGCAATCGAGTTAAGGTTCGCTGATCGCCTTACGCGTGCGCGCGCACGTGCATGCGTGCGTGTGTTTGCGCGCGCGCGCGATTTTTGCTATAATATATCCGTTAAAAAGGATTGACCATGGCGGACGAAACGAGCAATTATAACGCTGAGAACATCCAAGTACTTGAGGGCATGGAGGCGGTGAGGAAGCGTCCCGCGATGTACATCGGCGACACCGGCGAGCGCGGTTATCACCATCTCGTCTACGAAGTGGTCGACAATTCTATTGATGAGGCGCTTGCGGGCTATTGTTCGATGATTGACGTGATCATCAATCCCGATGGTTCTCTGACGGTGCAGGATAACGGTCGCGGTATTCCGGTCGACATGCATCCTACGCAGCACAAGCCCGCTATCGAGGTAGTGCTTACGATCCTGCACGCGGGCGGCAAGTTCGACGGGTCCAATTACAAGGTCTCGGGCGGTCTCCACGGCGTCGGCGTCAGCTGCGTCAACGCGCTCTCCGACTGGATGAAGGTCGAGGTGAAGCGTCAGGGTAAGCTGCATCACATCGAGTTCTCCCGCGGGCATGTGACAAAGCCACTTGAAGTCCTCGGCGAGTGTGGCGACGAGACGGGCACGAAGGTGACTTTCTTTCCCGATCATTCGATCTTCACCTGTCGCGCCTTCAAGTGGGAGATCCTCTGCGCGCGTCTTCGTGAGCTTGCGTTCCTCAACAAGGGCGTCACGATCCATTTCCGCGACGACGAGGGCGAGCAGCATCATGAGGAGACGTTCCATTACGATGGAGGTCTTGATCAGTTTGTCGAATTCCTCAATATCAACAAGAAGCCGCTTTCGCCGGTGATCCACTTCGAAGGCGCGAAGGATTCAGAGCGTCTCGACGGTTCGCACTACGTCATCCAGGCCGAGGTGTCGATGCAGTATTCCGACAGCTATTCGGTGCTGGAGCAGACCTATTGCAACAACATCCACACGATCGAGGGCGGCACGCATCTCTCCGGCTTCCGTCGCGCGCTTACGGCGACGATCAAGAAGTACGGGATGGATAACAAGCTCATCAAGGAGAAGGAGTTCGATTCGCTCACCGGCGACGATATGCGCGAAGGTCTCACGGTGATCGTCTCGGTGAAGGTGCCGCAGCCGCAGTTCGAGGGGCAGACGAAGACGAAGCTCGGCAACGGCGAGGTCGACGGTATCGTCGCGGGCATCGTCAGTGACAAGCTGATGACGTTCTTCGACGAGAACCCGCAGATTGCGAAGACGGTGATCGAGAAGACTCTGCTTGCTGCGCGTGCACGTGAGGCTGCGCGTGCGGCGCGTGAGTCAACGCGCCGGAAGGGCGTGATGGACGGCCTGTCGCTCCCCGGTAAGCTCCGTGACTGTTCCGAGCGCGACCCTTCGAAAACCGAGCTCTACCTTGTCGAAGGTGATTCCGCAGGCGGCAGCGCGCAGACCGGCCGTGACCGTGCGACCCAGGCGATTCTGCCGCTCCGCGGCAAGATCCTCAACGTCGAGAAGGCGCGGATCGACCGCATCCTCGCGAACAACGAGATCCGCACGATGATCACCGCGATCGGCTGTGGTTACGGCGACGAATGGGACGTGTCGAAGGCGCGTTACCACAAGATCGTCATCATGACCGATGCCGATGTCGACGGCGCGCATATCCGTACGCTGCTCCTGACGTTCTTCTACCGCAAGATGCCGGAGCTGATCGAGAAGGGGTACGTCTATC
>CAMGEN010000076.1:0-6416 GCA_946055075.1 uncultured Verrucomicrobiota bacterium
TGGCCCAGGTGGGTTAAAGAATTTTTGCTGACCCACCCTCTTTACAAGTCACCGAATTTGCACGGCATTTAGACGACATAATTTCTGCCCTTCGCGCGCGTGGAACCACATCTCAGTCGATATTTTCAATGGTCAAATGCACTTATTGACACCACCGCCCATTATGCAATAACACGAAATATTCTCGCGTCAATTCTACGCGCCGAGCTCCGCTCAAGGCAGTCGCGGAATACGACACACCTGGCGGAGACTTTCGGCGAGTAGAACCTACCCGGAAATATAAAGCTGCATGCGGGTTCTTATTCGAGTCACCAATCGAACACAAACTCATTGTAAGAGCGACCCCAATAACGAGTGAATACAGTGTGGAACTGACGCAGATGCGTCTTGAATTTTTCTGTGTCACCGGGGAAACCCAGATAGGCCGCGAGAAGCCCTGGTGGGACGCCGCGGCGGATTCCGTTGTACATCATCCGCATGGGCAACGTCAGCGTCGAGACAAAGTCCGGAATGCTCATGACATTCGCGGCCGCATATACACCGTCACGGCAGGCCTTCATGTTGATGATCGTCGGCGGCCGAGGCAGTTTAGGGAGCGGATGACTGAGATTATAAACGTTCATTGCTGATTTCCTTAGAGAGTTGAAGCCCCGGATGCAGCACGGTTGAAGCTGCACCCAGGGCGGTTATGTTAGTCTGTGAAGCCGAGCTGACGCTCCTGCTCCGCCCAGTCATCGGTAGTAACCCGGCGAATCTTCTCAAGCGAGAGTCCGCTGGGTTCCGTACCGGTAAGAATGTCCCTGATGATACGTGGCGACAACGTCGCGAGGCGCAGCGTTCGGACCATGTATTGCCGATCGATTTTAAGGCGCTTGACGAGCTCGGGCAGACTCTTCACCTTGCCCTCGTCCAGCATCCGCATCCACACATGAGCTCTAACCACCGACGCAAGAAGAGGATTCTCCTCGAGCGAAGTGGCCGACACTGCCTTACCGTTCTCGATGCGGAATACGCGTCTCGTCCCCGAGACATAGCGAAGCGTCACCGGGACTCGCGCCAACAGCTCGTCCTCAGAAACCTCGCCAACGGCCTCCAGGCACTTATCCTTTACGCCCCGGAGATCGAGACGTACCTCGAGCAGAGACTCATACACGTCAATGCGCTTCACGACCGCCCGGACAAGACGCTGATGCTCGTCCGGATCGAACGTCTCAGCTACCTTCTCTGGATTAGCCAAGGCAGCAAGCAGTTTCGTCTGGGCGATACCAGCATATCTTGCGACCGTCGTAGCGTAAGCAAGCGAGGCCGTAAGTGCAGACAGGATCACCTTGTCCAGCTCGTGTTCAAGGATACCGGACGGCACGCGACGGACCTTGCAGTCTGCGCCGAGTTTGCGGACGCCGGTACACTCGTAGTAAGCATACCGCTTGGTCGATCCGCCACCCTTCGTACACCAGCCATAGCCCATCGAACGCTTACACTCGCCACAGTAAACCAATCCTCTCAAGAGGGCGGCCTGCGGCGTCGGTGGACGACCACGATCACCGTGTCGAGGATGCTCCGCAATCCGTTTCTGAACACGATTCCACAGCTCCATCGTAATGAGCGCCGGATGGTCCACCTTGACAAGCTTATCACCAGCCAACACCTGTCCGGTGTAGCGAATGTTATGGACGCATGTGTATACCGACTTCGGCCTCCACATACGCCCTTGACTGCGAGCGATGCCAAGACCGTTGAGTTCGCGACAGACGCGGCGCAACTCGCCATACTTTGCATACAACTCGAACACCTTCACGGCGTTCGCGGCATTGTCTGGGTCTGGCACAAGGCGCTTGTCGACGACTTTATAGCCGAACGGCACCCTGCCGCCGACCCAAAGACCCTTCGCCTTTGAGGCACGGATCTTGTCGCGGATTCTGTCCGCCGCCATCTCGCGCTCATACTGCCCGAACGAGACAAGGATCGAAAGCATCATTCTGCCAGCAGCAGTCGACGTATCGATCTGCTGCGTAACGCTCACGAATGACACCCCGTGTTCGTCGAACAGCTTAGAAAGCTCGGCGAAGTCGCCGATCGAACGCGAGAGACGGTCAATTTTATAGACCGCAACGATGTCGATCTGCCCAGCCTCGATGTCGTGAATCAGCGATTGCAGCCCCGGGCGATTCGTGTTACCGCCAGAATATCCGCCGTCGGAGTACACCTTATCCAACAGAGTCCAGTTATTGCAAGCCTGGATCCTGACATACGCCGCAATGGCGTCCGTCTGGCAATCAAGGGAGTTGTAGGACTGCTCGAGTCCGTCCTCGCATGACTTTCTAACGTAGGCCGCCACACGAAGCACTTTGCCGTCCGTGCTGACCATCTTCTTGACGTCCATGTTCATGCGTCCACCTCCTTCCGGAGGCCCCACCAGACCTTGCCATTCACATGGCTGCCAGTGATTTCGCGAGCGATGGCAGTCGAAGACTTGTAGACCCGACCCTCGAAGACGAAACGTCCAAGCGAATCGATCTGCATCTCGTAGTCCTTACCCTTGTAGGTCCGGACAAAGCGAGAACAGCGTGCCGCCTTCTTCTCGTTCTTCATCGGCTTCTTGACGCACAGATTGCAACGCCAGTCCTTCGAGGCGAGAAACTCGATCATCTGCAGTTCCTGCTTCGAAAGCTTATCTCCGACCGTAGCCGACTGAAGCGCGTATGCAATGCGATGGATCATCCAGCGGCGACCGAAAACACCCGCATCTGCATTCGCGCAAACGAGTTCACGGTAGCGCGACTCAATCGTCGCATCATCCGCCTCCTCAAGCAGCTGGAGCTGCTTTTGGACATACTCGTTGTTCATCGCTTGTTTACCCTTCACGCCGCACCCCGCAGTGCGGGTATGCGGTGAGTATGATGCCGTAATGCCCGGCACATAGCAAGGAGGTATCTTACATTTTTCATTCAGAACACCTCCTTTACATCATTTAAGAATGAACTTACGTGGACCGTATTCGGGCATCGAATACTTATGGGTATCTGCCGGGAGCAGGTAGTCGACGAACCGCTGTATCGGTCCCAGAATACGGCGGCGAAACGTCGCCAGCGTAAGGTTAAGCTTCTTCGCCGTATTCTCCTGCGTCTCCCCGTCGTAGAGATCCTTCAGGGCGACACGTTCCTGAACCGTCAGCATCGAAGAGAAATACCCATTGAGGTCGCGCCAGAAGAGATCCTCTTCCCATTTGCGACCTCCAGAAATAGCCTCTTCGCTGATGCGGCCACGACGGTCTTCTGCTTCGTCCGTCCCTTCGAACCCACAAACGAGCGACAGTTTCTTAACGCCGCCACCACGTTTCAGCGCGCCCTCATGATGAATGTATTTGTAGCGAAAATCCCGTGCCTGCTGCTTGCAAAACATATCGAACGGATCGGCATCCGTCTTCTTGTGTTTGCGAGTCGGATCGAAACGCTCGATCTTCGAGACGACGTAGGCATACATTCCATAGCGTATCTACTCAAAGTCCGAATACCCAATAACCCCGTCCCGTACCATCAAATTGGCGATGGCGGAATAGTACAGCTGCATGGACTCCCAGATCTGCAGCTGCAAGGACACTGGCGGCTCCTGATAAGGAGTCTCTATCTCCAAGTCATCCCGCTCAACTTCGGTGGCACGGACACGTCCGTTGTTACGAGGCCCGGAGATGCGTCCGAACTTCGCAACATGCTCTGCGAGTTCATCACGTACACCAGCCTTACGTTCCGCTGCGGTCAACGGGCGCAAGACACGCTCGGATACAAGGGCACCTCCAGACTTGGGGCCGCCATTGACATAAGTACGGACAATGCGCGGAACCGTTTTTAGGCGAGAATCGCCGCAAATGTAGAGGGTGGCCATCACAGGCCTCCCTTCCGCAGACGGAGATCAACTTCGCCATAAAAGCGCTCGGAGCGCTTCTTGATCCGAACCGGCGAGTAAGCGACCGAGCGCTTCTCCGTGTTCGTCTTGCAGAGTCCAAGCGAAGTGACCTTACGCCACAGCACCTTCCCGGAAAACACCCACCACTTGCGCACGAACGCAAACAGTGCTAAAATATTACCGTTCAAGACATCAAGAAGTTGTCGCGAGAGCGGTAACACCAACCGAGTGGAACACCACGGTGGTATCGGAGAGATCCGAGATGTGTCCGAGAGGATCGGAAAAACAGTTCCAGGGAAGTTGCCCGTCGTCTTGAATAAAGTCGGCGGGCGATTTTTTGTTGCGGGGGAATCGTCCCTCTTGATGGCTTGACGTGAAAGGTCTGACATGACGACACATCAAGCGAAGTCCGTCTACACGAAAATCGTGGCGGCGATCCCTCACGGCGTTGCGAACGCCGCGTACTGGCAGTGGCAGGAGAATCCTGCGGCCCGCGCGTGGCGCGACCGGTGGACCGACTGGTTCACGGACGAACTCTTTGGACTCGATCGTCCCGGCGTCACGGTCGTCAAGTCGCGGCTCGCGCGCCTTGATTGCGATGTCGAAAGGCTGGAGGACGAGTCCGACCGCCTCACGAACTTCGTCCGGATCGCGGACGACGAACTGCTAAAGAAGTCGGTAGAGGCGAACCCTCATTGGCGCAACGGATTTCTCGCCGAATGGTATCGCTATCGCGCGGAGGTTCTCGCCGCATCGGCCACCGGTGCGACGCTCATCGTCGACTGTCACTCGTTCCCGTCCGATCTCGCGCCGAACATCGACATCTGCATCGGCTTCAATGAAGACGCTTCAAAGCCAGCCGTCGCGACGCTCGAGCTCGTTGCGCACATCTTCCGAGACGCAGGCTATTCGGTTGCATTCAATCGTCCCTACGCAAACGCTCTCGCCCCTTTGGGCTACATTGGGCACTCCCTGATGATCGAGGTCAACAAACACACATATATGAACGAGCAGACGCACGAGAAATCCGCACGCTTCAACCATCTTCTGTCGACGATAGGGAAAGTCTATCATGCACTGCTAAAGATGTGCGAGCCAAACTCTAATGGTAATGTTAGTTCGACTACACCTCAGCGTTAACTAAATTCACCATTTTAGCGCACGTCGCGCCACGCCGTTATGGTAAAATACTCAGCATATGGGAAAGCACTACTCGAATCTGTCTGTCCAGGATGTGTTCCGCAAGATCAAGGCGGATAACCCCAGCTATCTGCTGGCGTTCGGAGTGAATGATGTTTTTGAGTTCCGCGGGTGTGATGCTGTGACCGTTCACGAGGCTCTCCCAGACGTCCTCTTCGACACCGAAGTATCCTTCAAGCGCATCACGGTACACAAATTCGCGTTCTTCCCCTTCTGCGCTCGTCCTAAGGCTTGCGGGCTCAAAGTTGCGATGGTCGCACGCCATCGCGTTCCCAGCAAGCATGCCTATTATGAGATTTCCGGCAAGTCGGACGAGTAAAGGACTACTCAACAGTCAAACAAGTGCCTGGATTCCCAAGTGCGGAGAAAGCCGTAGCGAGCGTGACCATTTCGGCCGAGAAACGCAACCGCCGCGTCGAGGTAGTGCGACCATGAATGGTCTTCAAAGCGAGTCACGACGCCACGTCCCGCGAGGAAGCACCCGACGTTGATGTCGTGTGTAACATATACCTTGAGAGGAGCTTCAAGCTGCGAATGCCCATCGTTTTTCTCCAGAGGCGGACACTCTGCATGGCGCACAACGACTACCACCCGGTCTCCGTTGTGCAACGCACACTCGAGATCTTGCAAATTCACCTCACCGACGGATTCCCGTTCCACGATGAGCGACCGCAGCCTTTTACCCGGATCATTCCCGTCCGACATAGTCCTTCACCTCCTTTTCGAGATCCACATCTTCGATCATGATGCCGTGGAAGTCGAACTTATAGATCGTGTTCATCGCCATCGCATCGAAGATCCCGTCCTTGACGCCCGTGTAGTCGCGCTTCACCTCCGCTGTGTTGATGACCGGAACGGACATGATCAGGAACTTCATGTTGCAGAGCCGCAGCAGCGCCGCCCAGCGCTTGAGGTCACGCTTGAACACGACGCGGTCCTCGCGGCTCACCGGATCCTTCGCATCATAGAACAGCTCGTAAACGAGAACGGGCTTGTGCCCGTCGGAGCCGTTCGTCTTGTAGCAGGCGGATGCGGTGCGGTGCAGGAACTGGTAGCACACCTCACCGCAGCGATCGTAGAGACGCTGCCCGCCACGAAGATCGGTGCACTTCGCCTCTTGGATGTAGCGGAGCCACACCTTGCCGACGCGCCGACGGTTGATGCGATCATGTTCTGGTTCTCGTGCTTTTGTCTGCTTTTTCATTTTCCATTCCTCGGCAAAATCCAAATTTTGCCGGCTCCTCCTGTCACATTTCCTTGAGGAAATCCAGGATGCGCGTTGACACTTCCTTCGGATCGACTTGCAGCCAGTT
>CAMGEN010000077.1:0-6297 GCA_946055075.1 uncultured Verrucomicrobiota bacterium
TTTGTGCTGCCGTAGATTTGGTATAATATGCGATTATGAAAAATGATTGCATATTCTGCGCGATCGCCGCAGGCGAAATCCCCAGTTTCAAGGTGTATGAGGACGATCTCGTCCTCGCGTATCTCGATATCAATCCCTTTTCCAAGGGCCACACCCTGGTGATCCCGAAGGCTCATACCACGGGGCTCCTCGATACTCCGGACGAAATCCTCGCGGCTGTCATCGCGCGCGTGAAGAAGGTCGCGGCGCACCTCAAGCAGGCGCTTCTCTGCGACGGATTCAACATCCTCCAGAACAACGGCGTGGCCGCGGGACAGACCGTCATGCACGTCCATTTCCATATCGTTCCGCGTTACGGCAATGAGCAGCTTTTGTTTGAGAATCACAAGGGTGACATGGACGAGCTGAAGGCTCTTGCCGAAAAGATCAGAATGGTCTGATCCAACTCTCGCCAGACTCCCGCTCAATCTTCCAACTCTCGCTCGACTTCTTCCATGAAGACCAAACCGCTTTTCATTGTGATGTCCGCGCCCTCGGGCTGTGGTAAGTCTACTCTCATCGACATGATCCTCCAGGAGTATCCAGACGTCTGTTATTCGATCTCCTGCACCACCCGCGAACCGCGCGGTGAGGAGGAGAACGGCCTCGACTATCACTTCAAGTCCAAGGAACGCTTCGAGGAGCTGATCAAGGAGAATGCGTTTCTAGAATACGCCTGCGTCCACGGCAACTACTACGGTACGCTCAAGCAGCCGATCGTCGAAGTGCTGAACGAAGGTAATTCGATGATTCTCGACATCGACGTGCAGGGCGCCGCAAAGGTCCGCGAGTACGTCCGTGGCCTTCCAAATAACGATCCGCTCAAGATCGGCTACGTCGACATCTTCATCCTTCCGCCTGATATGGAGGAGCTCCGCCGCCGTCTCGAAGGACGCGGCACCGATACCCAGGAGGTTATCGAGAAGCGGCTCGCGAACGCAGAAGGCGAGATCGCCCGCGCCGACGAATACATGTTCAAGGTCACCAACGATGATCTCGCGATGGCCTACAAGCGTTTGTGCGATCTCATCGACGCGCTGTCCGGGAGGATGTGAGGATGTTTGGCGAGAGTTGCGCAAGAGTTGGGCGAGAGTTGGGAGGTTGAATGGCGGACGGAAAATTAAAATATGCGATGGTCGGGGGAGGAAAGGGTTCGTTTATCGGACCGATCCACCGGATGGCGATCCGCATGGACGATCTTGCGGATCTCGTGGACGGCTGCTATTCGCATGAGGACGACTGGCGCGCGCTGATTGAACGCGTGAAGGGCAGGGTCGATTTTCTCGCGGTGTGTACGCCGAATGATTCGCACTACAAGATCGCGAAGGCCGCGCTGAACGCGGGACTTGACGTGATGTGCGAGAAGCCGCTTTCGATCACCATCGAGGAGGCGCTGGAACTCGAGAAGCTCGCCAAACGCAAGCGCCGCGTCCTCGGTATTCCGTTCACTTACACCGGTATGCCGATGGTGAAGCTCGCGCGTGATCTGATCGCGAAGGGCGAGCTCGGCAAGATCGACAAGGTCGTGCTCGAGTATCAGCAGGGCTCCTTCCGCAAGATCGATTTCACCAAGCCGCTCGACAAACGCAACGCCTGGAAGATGGATCCGAAGAAGTCCGGCAAGAGCTGCGTCGTCGCGGACATCGGCGTGCACGCCTTCAACCTGATCGAATACGTCACCGGACTCGAGGTGAAGGAAATCCTCGCTGATCTTTCCTCATTCGCTCCCGGCAACCGGCTCGATGATGACGCATCGATCCTAATGCGTCTTACGAAGGGCGCCAAGGCATCGCTGGTTGTCTCTAAGGTGGCGACCGGTGAGGAGAACGGGGTGCGACTCAGGGTCTACGGCGACAAGGCGTCGCTCTACTGGAATCAGGAAGAGAACAATTATCTTTGCGTCAAATCGCCGTTCGCGCCCGAAAAGATCTACAAGCGCAAGGCGCCGTATATGGTGTCCGTTTCGCCGCGGAGCGTCGAGTGTTCGCGGATTCCCGCGGGACACCACGAGGGTTTCATTGAGGCCTTCGCGAACATCTATGACGAATTCTGTGCCGCGGTCCGTGACCGTAAAGCCCACGATTTCCCCGGTCCGCGCGAGGGCGTGAGGACCATGAGGTTCGTAGAAGCGGCGCTTGAATCCGCCAAGCGCAAGAACATTTGGGTGAAGATCTGAAACCGCAAGGGAGGATATCGGCTATGCGCCTGTCAGCATTAATGCTCTCCGTCTTCGCGTCCTGGTTTGCGTTTGGCGGTGGACTTGAATGGCGACTGCCGAAAGGCGCGGTACGAGAAGGCGATATCCTGTCCGTCCGCCTGGAAAATAACGGCACCTCGATGGCTTCTGCTCCGCTCGAGCTTTCGGCCTACGTCGGTAAGGTGCTGAAGGTGACGGTGAAGTGCCGCGGCGAGAATGTCGCGCCCGGACCTCAGCACTGGCTTGGATTCAAGTTCATGATCTCATATACGGATGCGGTGACTGGTGCGAAATCCTGGCCCGGCGCGAATTGCGAGTCCGGCAGCTGGGACTGGAAGACGGTCGAGATTTTAATGGATCTTCGGCGCGTGAAGCCGGAGAAGGCGGGACTCTCTCTCGGCATTCAGGATTCGCGTGGTTTCGTTCAGTTCGATCTTTCGACGCTGAAGTTCGAGACGGTCAAGCCGCTGTTTGAATACGATACCTCGACGGAGAAGTGCGTCTACACCGACCGCGTGAAAACGCGGCAGATCCGCCGCGGAGTGATGCTGCCGGCGAACGCCTGCAAGGAGGACGACTTCATGACGCTTCGCGATTGGGGCGCAACCCTGGCGCGCTACCAGATGGTCCGTCGGTGGAACGCGAAGAACGATAATACCAATGTCGCCGAGTACGTGAGCTGGGTGGATTCGAAGATCGACCATCTCCTGAACGAGGTGTTGCCGTGGGCGGAGAAGTACGGGATCGAGGTCGTCGTCGATCTCCATGTCCCGCCGGGGGGACGGCGCGAGGACGGCGACATGAACATGTTCTACGACGAGAAGTACGCGAACGTCTTCATCGACGTGTGGAAGAGGATCGCGACGCGTTGCAGGGACAGGAAGGGCATCTGGGGATACGATCTCATCAACGAGCCGTGTCAGAAGCATCAGGGTGCGGAGAACTGCGATTACTGGACGCTGCAGAAGCGGGTGGCGGAAGCGGTCCGCAAGATCGATCCGGTGACGCCGATCGTCATCGAGTCCAGCGGCTGGGATTCGCCGACGGAGTTTCCGATTATGCATGTCCTAGATATGCCGGACGTCATCTATCAGGCGCATATGTACATGCCACACGAATTCACGCATCAGGGTGTTCACGGGAAGTGGAAGCCGATCGCCTATCCCAATGCGGAGAAGGGCTGGGATCGCGAGTATCTGCGGCGTTGCCTGCAGCCGGTGCTGGACTTCCAGCGGCGTCATGACGCGAAGATATATATCGGAGAATTCAGCGCCATCGCGTGGGCCGAGGGTCCGGCGGAATATCTCAAGGACTGCATTTCGATTTTCGAGGAATACGGTTGGGACTGGACCTATCACGCGTTTCGCGAATGGAACGGGTGGTCCGTCGAACACGACGCGCAGACCCCGGGCAAGTTCGCGTCGTCCGCCGACAATCCGCGCAAGCGTGCGCTGCTGAAAGGATTTCGCAACGTGAAGAAATGAAGCAATGGAATTCATCGCGATAGATTTCGAGACAACCGGATACGAGAACGGCAATGTCAACGAGCCGTGGCAGCTCGGTGCGGCGTTGGTTCGCGATCTTGAGATCGTCGAGACCCGTGAATGGTTCTTCGATGTCGAAGGAGCGCCTGAACGGGCGCATGAATCGGATGCGCTCGGGACGTTGCAGAGTTCGTTTGACGTCTGGTCTCCTTATCTGATGAACCACCGTCTGGTGGCGCATAACATCGCGTGCGAGAGGACGATTCTCACGCGCGTCGCGCCGCTCACGAAGTGGGGCCCCTGGGTGGACACGATGAAGCTTGCTAAAGCGCGTTATCCGAAGCTGCCGTCGTATAAGCTCGGAGATCTATGTGAGATTTTCGGCTGCATTCCCGACATGCCGGAGCGTACTTGGCATGACGGACTTTTCGACGCGATTGCTTGCGCGAATCTGGCAATGAGGTTGGCAATATGAATACAGTGAAGGTGATGGGAATCGTGAACGTAACGCCCGATTCGTTTTCGGACGGCGGCAAGTTCTACAAGCCCGAAGAGGCGGTCCGTCGGGCGAAGAACCTAATCGAGGATGGTGCGGATATCATCGACATCGGCGGCGAGTCGACGCGTCCGGGGTCTGTCCCCATCACCTGGGAGGAGGAGTGGTCCCGCATCGAGCCGGTCATCAGGCAACTTTCGTCCATCTCTCACCCGACTCTCTCTGTCGACACCTACCATCCGGAGACGGCGGAGAGGGCGGTTGCCGCCGGAGTCAAGCTGATCAACTGCGTCTACGACGAACCGGTTGACGACATGATCCGCATCGCCGCCGCCCATCCTGGGGTCGAACTCTGCATCCCCGCTAAATCATTTGAAAAATTCCGCAACTCTTCACTTTTCACTCTTCACTCTTCACTTTGTTATCTCGATCCCATGATCGGCTTCGGCACGACTCGTGAGGAGGATGTCGAGCTCATCCGTTCGATTCCGGAGTTGGCGAAGAAGGGGCGGGTGCTGATCGGTGCGAGCCGCAAGCGGATCGTGAAGAAGCTGACCGGCGAGAAGACGCCGGGCAAGGATATCGCCGGCAATCTCGCGATCGTGATGTACGCGGCGATGAAGGGTGCGAGCGCGGTCCGCGTGCATGACGTCAAGGAAACCGTGCAGGCGCTTCGCGTCCTCGGACAGATAGCAATGTAACCCCATTCCCCATTCACCATTCCCCGTTCCCCAATCCCCATGAAAGTCCTTATTCACAGCTGTTGCGGTCCGTGCGCGAGCGCCTGCGTCCCCAGGCTTCAGGACGAGGGACATGAGGTGACGATGTATTTCGCGAATTCGAATATCGATACCGAGTCGGAGTTCGAGAAGCGCAAGGGCGAGGCGAAGAAGCTCGCCGATCACGACCGCGTCGGTTTTGCCGCGGAGCCTTACGATCATGGGGAGTGGCTTAAGGAGGTCGCCGCTGGTTACGAGCGCGAGCCCGAGAAGGGCGTGCGTTGCGAGCGGTGCTTCCGTTATAATCTCATGAAGACTGCGGCTTATGCCGCCGCTCACGGTTTCGACGCCTTCACGACTTCGCTCACGGTCTCTCCGCATAAGGTCTCCGATGTTATTCTCCGTGTTGGTTCCGAAGTGGAGGTCCAGCTCCCGTCCGGCTCCCGGCCGGCTTTTCTCCCCGAGAATTTCAAGAAAAAGGATGGTTTCAAGAGGTCGCTTGAACGCTCGGCCGAACTCGGACTTTACCGTCAGTCGTATTGCGGCTGCGAATTCTCCAAAGACTCCCATTGCTCACGTACTCTACCAGCTACTGGCTACCAACTACCAACAGGTTTCGATCGTGCGGACGGCTATGTCTTCGATTTCGGCGGAGTGATTTCGGTGTCGCCGATGCCGAAGTGGGAGCGGACACTTTACCCGTATTGCGAGTCCATTGGAGTCGACCGCAAGTACGTGATCAATGGCTTTCAGAAGTATCGTCGGCTTTGGGATTCGGATCAGATGTCGTTTCGCGAGATGTACGACCGGATCTTCGCGGATGCGGGGCTGCCGCCGCCGACGGACGAACAGTTCGCAGAGATCGTGCGCCTTGACAAGTGCAGCTGGGTCGATGATCTTCGTGAAGACACGCTGGCGCTGATGCGTGAGCTCAAGGCGAAGGGCAAGAAGATTGGGATTCTCTCCAATCAGTCGTCCGACTTCTTTCACGACTGTTATGTGAAGCGTTGTGGAGCGTATCGCGAGCTTGCCGATGTCGAGGTGATTTCGGGAATTGAGAAGCTCTACAAGCCGGACCCTGCGATCTACCGTCTCTGCGAGGAGCGCATGGGGATTCCTGCCGCCCGGCTCTGCTTCTTCGACGATTTCATTGAGAACGTCGAAGGCGCCCGCGCTCTCGGCTGGCAGTCGGTCCAGTATCCGCCGGTTCTTGCGCCAGGTTGGTTTTGCCGCGATATGGCGCAAGGGTAGATTTTTTCCTAACGCCCCCCAGTGTCTACCTTTTTCGTTGCGGCCCATCAGATATTTCAACATCCGTGATGGCTTTAAATTCCGCGTAAAGCAATTCAAAAATGGTATAAT
>CAMGEN010000078.1:0-5982 GCA_946055075.1 uncultured Verrucomicrobiota bacterium
TGTGTTGTTTCCTGTTGAAGATTGGGAGTCCATTGGTGTATAATATTCGGACTTCCGGACATTCGCTGCAGGTGCCGATGAAGGGTGATTTCATCGTGGATGAATCGTCACTTTTGGCTTTTCGGCTTTCTGTATTGATTTGAAAACAAGGAGGTAGTAAGAAGATGAACACCATGCTGGTCGTAGCCGCGGCTTTGTCGTTTACGAAGCCGGAAATCGTCACCGCGACGTTCGAAAGCGCCGCGGATGCGCAGAAGGCGCAGATCGCGGTCGCGCCGATCTATGGCGGGAAGAAACTCGCGTTCACTTCGCGTTGGGATGATTCTGCCCCTGCGCACGTCGAGCGCTCGGAGATGTTCAAGCGCGTCGGTATGCAACCGATGTTCTTCCTGAACGGCGATAAGGGTTTCGTCAAGGACTTGCTGCCGAAGATCAAGGCGAACGGCGGACGTTTCGGCAATCATACCGTGAGCCATCCGTTCCTGATGGAGTCCGGCGTGAACCGCATGTTCCGCGAGGTGATGAACGAGAAGATCATCGTCGAGACCGGAGCCAACATGCCGAACACCTCGTTCGTCATCCCGTTCAACTGGTCTTGTTCGCTCGAGCCAGGACGGGCCGCGAAGCTTGCGAAGATCCTCGTCAACGCCGGAATCTTCGTCTCGTCCGACTGGCCGTTGGAGGCCACCGAGCAACCGCCGAGCGAGTGGATGCCAGGCAATACCTTTGGTGCGAACGATTCGGCACCGGACGAGAAGCACTACTGGCAGGGTGTCGCGGACGGCATCGCCGCGGTCGAGAAGAATCCCGATTATCCGAAGATCACCTTCGGTATTCATTCCTGGTGCAAGCCAGACGGAGTGCTGAAGCAGGAGCAATGGCTGAAGAAGACGATCGCCGATCATCCCGAGTTCTGGGTGACGGACGACGCGCATTACGGCGCGTACCGTTACGAGTTCTGGCATTTTGAGGCGAAGAAACTCGGTGTGAAGGGCAACACCGCGACCTTCGAGGTGCAGCGTCACGACCCCGCGTATCTCGGCGAAGTGCAGCCGCTCACCTACGTCTTCGGCGACGTAAAGGCGGTCAAGGTCGAGGTGAAGGACGGTTTTGACGCCGTGACGGCGATGCCTGAGAAGATCGACGTGATGAAGGACGGCGTGAGCGCGAAGTTCCCCGGACTCAAGCTTGTGGTTTCGGTGGACGAGGCGAAGGGTGCGCTCGCGTATAAGTTCGAAGGCGACGCGAAGATCGTCCAGGTCGTGGTCAATCCCGCGCCGATGTGGTCCGAAGGACGTATCCTCGCGCAAGAGGCGGAGAAGTCGGTCTCGCTCGGCGAGAGGAACACGCTCGCGGATTATCAAGAAGGCGACCACCTCTATGTGGTTCAGGTCGATTTTATCAAGGACGGCAAGCGCGGACGTCTCTACGCGACCGAAACTGTTGATGGCGCGAAGGCCAAGGTCGGCGGTACGCCGCGTGACTGCACGCTGGTGATGGGTCCGATGGACGGCGACCATTATGACGAGGCGAAGTGGGTCGCACTTTCGGTTCCGGAGGCGACGCTGCCAAATCTCGGCGATCGCATCGACCAGTACTGGTATTCGATGGCGGACAAGCAGCGCTGCGGCTTCTCCGCGGCGGCGTATATTCCGTGGGATGCGTCCGTTCCGGAGGACTTCAAGGAGGCGATGAAGACCGCGACGCCGAAGGACCGTCCCTTCTTCCTCGCGGCGGTCGATTTCGTCTGCGAGTTGGACGGCGAGAAGGACCTGCTCGTCAACCGCGCGAAGTGGGAGAAGACGAAGTTTTATCTCAACGGCAAACTCTACGATGCGAAGGGTGGCGAGTTCAAGGTGCCGGTGAAGAAGGGACTCAACCGACTCATCTACGTGTGGGAGTGGTTCCAGCCGTGGATCCCGAAGGCGTTCCTCCTCTCGGTCTGCGATGACAAGAGCGTCGACAAGGCCGTGAAGTTCGTCAAGCCCAAGACTGAGACGCGGGAGTGCGTGTTCGAGTCCGACGGTTGGACCGTCGAGTTCAAGCCGGACGGCCAGCCCCGTTCCCCGCTTTATGCGGGTAAGAAAATCGTCGAGGGTTTCGGCTACGAGAACTGCAAGTCGCTTACGAAGAAGACCTGCGCGGTAAAGCCGGTTTATAAGCGCACCGCGGATTCCCTCGACTGCACGATGGATTGTCCCATAGGCACGGCGAGTGACGACTACGCCTACCGCACCACCTACCGCGTCACCAAGGATGCGATCAGTTTCGAGGGTATGATCCAGGTGAAGGAGGGTGTGACCTGGAAGGGCGCGAACGCGTGCTCTGCGATCCATGCGCCGATTGCGTTCTACACCGCGAATACGTTGACGATTACGGACGCCAAGGGCGCGGAAAAGACGATCGATTATCCGAAGGAGTTCGATGCCAAGACGTGCAAGCTTCCGGCGTTCAAGACGCTCAGCAACGGAGAATGGACCATTGAGTTCGACGGTGCGCAGCTGATGAACTTCACCGACCGTCGTCAGTGGAACAACCCTATGTCCGCGATGCAGATCTGTCCCGACGGCTGCTGTCAGTGGGGCGGCAAGGTCTCCGACGGCACCGCCTACACCTGGAAGTGGACTCTCAGGAAGAATTGAGAAATAATCGGAGTAATCGGAATAATCGGAGGACAAATATGATCAGAAGACTGCTTCTCGCACTTTGCACTCTGCACTTTGTACTCTGTGCTTTCGCGGATGCGCCTCAGGCGCGATCCGAGAGCTGGCCGGGATTTATGCACGGCATCGGCATGGGTGGGTGGCTGACGAACTACAAGCGCTTCAACGTGCTGAAGGACGAGTGGCGCTATCCGATCACGCAGGGGGATCTCGAGCACTTTGAGAGCTATATCACCGAGCGGGACGTCAAGTACGTCGCGAAGTGCGGCTTTGACCATATCCGTCTTGGTTTCGATCAGATCGTGATGGAGGAGGCGGAGGGCAAGTACCGTGAGGCGACCTTTAGGAAGATCGACCAGTTCCTCGGCTGGTGTGAGAAGTACAAGGTCAATGTCGTCCTCAATATGCACAAGGCGCTCGGCAACTACTGCGACATCAAGGAGAAGAAGGGACTGATGGAGTCGCCGGATCTGCAGCAGCGCTTCATCGACTGCTGGCTGGAGTTTGAGCGTCGTTATCATGATAAGAAGGGCGTCGCGTTCGAACTCTTGAACGAGGTCCGCGGTGACGCCGATCCCGAGAAGTGGAATGATCTCGCGGACCGCACGATCAAGGCGCTCAGGGCGAAGAACCCCGACCGTTGGATCGTGGTAGGTCCGACCTGCGGCGGTCGCCCCTGCGGACTACCCCTCCTCAAGGTTTGGGATGATCCCAAGGTTGTCTACACCTTCCACAACTACGATCCTGGCGAGTTCACGCATCAGCGCGGCGTGTTGCAGGCGGGCAATCTCTATGCGAACCGCGTGATGCAGTATCCGTCCGACGACGTTCAGCGCTATAAGGACGTGGTGAAGCTCGTCGGCGACGATCTGAAGCACTGGGAGAACGTCAAGCGCGTCGATTTTGATTGGCTTGAGAAGAATACTCACGACGCCTTCGAGTGGCTCGCCAGGCACCCAGGCAAGATCCTGTGGCACGGAGAGTTCGGTACGATTCGTCATGCGCCGAAGGCCTCGCGTGTCTGCTATATGCGCGATCAGGTGAAGCTCTGTCACAAGTACAATATGCCTTACTGCGTCTGGAATTATCTTTCGACGGAGAATGACGGCAATCGTTTCTCGCTCGTCGATGATGACACGCGCGAGTTCCTCTCGCCAGAGTTGCTGAATGCGTGCTTCGGTAAGGATGTGGTGCCGAAGGTGGTGCTGACTTTCGACGACGGCTTTGAAGAGCATTACCGACTCGTTGCGCCGATTCTTGAGAAGTACGGTTTCCGCGGCGTCTTCAATCTCATTACCGCGCAGATCGGCAAGGGTGCGGTCGATACGAAGCTCGGGCGGCGTTCGTATATGGACTGGGATCAGATTCGCGATCTTTATAAGCGGGGACACGAGATCGCGAGTCACACGCTTACGCATCCGAGCTTAAGGGAGCTTGCCGAGAAGGGTAGGACGGAACTGCTCAAACGTGAGCTCGAGGAATCTCGGGATGCGATTAAGCGTGAGATCGGCATCGCGCCGAAGTATCTCTGCCATCCGTATTGTCAGACGAACTTCGAAGTCGAAGAGGCGATTCGAGATGCGGGGATGATTCCGATGGATACGCACCGCAAGAACTTTGGTACCGGTACGGTCGCCTGGACTCCTTCCGGAGTCGGTGAGTACATCCGCCAGTGCATCGAGCGCGGTGAGACCTTTATCGACATTCTCTGTCACGGTGTGACGAAGGAAGGCAACGCGTGGATGCCCTACGAGAAGGTCGAGGACTTCGAGGAACATGTTAAGGAAATCAAGAAGCTTGCCGACGCAGGGGTGATCAAGGTTGTCCTGTATCGTGACCTTTAATGTGATATAATATCCGCATCTATGAACGTCGTCTCGTTAGTCGGGCGTCCCAATACTGGCAAAAGCGCGCTTTTCAATCGTATCGCGAAGAAGCGTGTCGCTATCGTTTTTGATCAGCCCGGAGTTACTCGTGACCGAGTCACGCGCGAAGTTGATCTTCTCGGCCGTCGTATAATGCTTGTTGATACTGGCGGTATCGCATTCGATAAACGCGTAACCAAGGATCCATTAGACGAGGAGACGCGCAATCAGGCGGCGCTGGCGGTGGAGGATTCTGCGGTTTGTGTAATTGTTGTCGATACCCGCGAGGGGATTACGCCGCTTGATAACGAGGTTATAAAGCGTGTGCGCGAGTCTGGAGTTCCATGTGTAATTGCGGCGAATAAGTGCGACACGCCGGACGGCGATTGGCGAGCGGCGGAGTTCGAGCGATTTGGTCTTCCCGTGTTCCCTACATCCGCCGAACACGGCCGCGGTGTGGAGGCGCTGCTGGAGGATGTCGTGAAGCGACTTCCTGCGGCAGTCGAGGATGAGTCCGCTGCGCGCCCCCTTCGTGTAGCAGTCGTTGGCCGTCCTAATGCCGGCAAGTCATCTTACATCAATCGACTTCTCAATGCGCCGCGCGTGATTGTTTCAGAAATTGCGGGAACAACTCGAGATGCGGTCGAGGTTCCGTTTACGATTGGTTCTGGCCCCGAGGCGCGGCATTACATGCTTGTAGATACGGCGGGTATGAAGCCGCACACGAAGATGTCCAAGACATCCGTCGACAATTTTTCGCTTTTCCGCAGCGAGGAAGCGATCAAGGAGGCGGATGTCGTATTGTTGCTACTGGACGCCTCAATGGGTCCGACGATGCAGGACAAGCGTATCGCGGGCAAGATCCTCGAGGCGAATCGCGCCTGTGTGGTGCTGTGTCAGAAGTGGGATCTAGCGCTCAAGGAAGGGGTTACTGATGAGAAGAAGGCGCTTTCGGCGCTTCGTCAGATGATGCCTTTCTTGAATTTCGCGCCTGTCGTCTTCTGCTCAAACAAGTCTGGTTACAATGTGCGCAAGACCGTTGAGGCGATTGATCGAGCAGCGGCTTCCGCCTCGGAGAAGCTGCCGACTGGCATGCTCAACCGCGTAATCACCACGGCGACGAAGAAGACGCTTTCGCCGATGATCAAGGGGAAGCGGCTTAAGATCTATTACGGTCTTCAGGTTTCGACGAATCCGCAGACGATTCGGCTCTTCGTCAACGATCCTAAATTGGTTACCGACGCGTATCTCTCGTTTATCGAGAAGAATATTCGCGCTCGTTTCGGACTCGAAGGTGCGCCGCTGCGTATTTTTTTGAAGGCGCGTACTCGTAATTCTGCGAAGTAAGTTTAAGTGATATCCGGATTATGTGCTCATTTGGGCGCTATTTAGGATATTTCTTTTTTGAATTGATGCACGCAAAGCTTTCGAGCCGGGGGCGATTCGGCGCTGGT
>CAMGEN010000079.1:0-5978 GCA_946055075.1 uncultured Verrucomicrobiota bacterium
CCGATGCCTCGAGGTTCAATTCCGGAGAGCAAAACTATTATATCATATTTTCGCCATCACCGTACCAAATCTTGCGCTGTTCCTCCGCCTGATAGCGGAGCATCGATAATCCGTTGCAGACCCGACACCCGGCTTTCGCCGCACGCGCCATCAGCTCGGTCGTCTCCGGAACATAACGCAAATCGTAAACGAGTTCGTCACCACGAAAGACGTATTCCGGAATCGGATCGACCGGCGTCGCGTTAACAATGAGATCGAAACCGTCCGTAAGCGACCTGCGATGAAACACCGTCACCTTGCAGCCAAGCTTCCTCAGCGCATACTTGCACGCCTTCGCCGCCCCGCCGGCACCGAGGAGCGCGACGCGCATTGCGGGGAACGGGGAATGGGGAACGGGGAATGGGGAATTAGTAACGAATTCGACAAGCGCGCGGGTGAAGCCGGCCACATCGGTGTTGTAGCCGTAGAACCTGTCCCCGCAACGCAAAACGGTATTGACCGCGCCAACCGCCTTAGCCACCGGATCGATCCTGTCGAGCAGAGAGATGACCTTCTCCTTGTGAGGAATCGTGACGGCGAGTCCAAGCATACCGAGGTCCTTCATCGCCTGCAGCGACTTGCGGATGTCGGGACACGGAATCGAAACCATCAACGCGTTCTTGCTCTCGGCGAAGAACGCAGCGTTATGAAGCTCCGGCGAACGCGTCTTCTTGAGCGGCCAACCGGTGAC
Source organism: uncultured Verrucomicrobiota bacterium (assembly GCA_946055075.1). Taxonomy (GTDB): domain Bacteria; phylum Verrucomicrobiota; class Kiritimatiellia; order RFP12; family UBA1067; genus UBA1067. The sequence goes on from CAMGEN010000079.1 coordinate 731, forward strand.
ACCGAACAGATCCGCACTGATATCGTCAGAATCATAATCGTGGAAACGGAAGTCACGGACCAGTTCCGAGGGCGTGACATGTCCGAGTTCGCTCAAGCCACCGACCGAAGTGTAAACCCACTTGGAGCGGGACTGCGCCGCTAACGCCCGCGTGAAGAACCCTTCATAACCCATCGCCATCACGACATGATCATGAGGACAACCTCGGAAACGCTTGATAAGTTCAACCGCATTAAGAAGATCGCACTTAATCGCGAGCTTGAGGATCTCATCCTCGCACCGCCGTGAGGTCACGGCGGAGAACTTCTTGAACAGCGCCTTCGAAGACTTCTCATCAAAGCAATGCGTGGAACGCACGATCCGAACTCCGCACTTCTTCGCGAAACCGTCGAGCTCATGGAAGTCGCTTTCAAGATCCAGATAAAGTTGGAGTGATGAGTTGGGGTTGGAGAGCGGATTGGCAAATGCCTTGATGAGTTTCTTGAGGAGCGAGGCACGGGACTTTTCGCTGCCGGCCCAAGCACCCCCGTCGCATTTACGGCGACAGGTGACGAGTACGGGAACGGTATAGCCAGCCACCTTCGCGAGCTGCGCAGGAAAATCCATCGCCGCGGAGATTTCGCCGCGCTCAAGCAGATCGATGCGGAGTTCGACCATGTCCGTGAAGAGCTTCTGCGACCTGTACTGCGCGAGATCTTCTGCAACCGTCTTGCCAGTGAGCGTCAGACAGACGCGAGGATAACGCTCTTCGCGATCAATGATCGCATCCGCTATCGCAAAAGCCACCATCGCCTCGACGACCGGAACGGCACGACGGACGATGCACGGATCATGGCGTCCCTTCATCGCGAGCTTCGCCGACTTCATCGTCTTCAGGTCGACCGAATCCTGCTCGCTGAAAACGGTCGGCGTCGGCTTCATCGCGACGCGGAAGACGATCGGCATTCCTGAAGTGTAACCGCCGAGGATCCCGCCGTGGTTGTTCGTGCGCGTACGCACTTCGCCGTTCCGGACGACAAACGCGTCATTGTTCTGCGAACCCTTCAGATCGCACGCCGCGAAACCGTTGCCGAACTCGATGCCCTTCACACCGGGGATGCCGAAAACCGCCCTCGAGATTTCGCCGTCGAGTCCGTCGAACATCGCCCCGCCGAGTCCCACCGGAACACCCTTCACCTCGCACTCGATGACTCCCCCGACGGAATCGCCAGCCTTCTTCGCCTTCTCGATGTCACCACACCTGACGATCTTCGCCGCGACGAATACGCCGCGGCTCTCAAGATACTGAAGGCACACGCCGCCAGCCGCGCAATACGCCGCGGTCAGGCGTCCGGAATTCTCGCCACCACCCGTGGGAATGCGTCCGAACCGCACGAATTGCGGAAAATCAGCATGACCGGGACGTGGAACGGTCCGTTCCGCACCATAATCTCCTGGGCGCACGTTCTCGTTGAGGATGTAACCGCAACCCGGCCGTGTCCAATGGACAGCATCGCTTTCTCGGCGGGAAGTGGAGAGCTTGTCACGTCCTGGCGCGCGGCGCTCCATGAACGCGGCCAGCTTCCGGTCATCGACGAGGAAACCTGCCGGCAGTCCGGACAGACTGAAGTCAATTCGTTGCGCGTGTGACGCGCCGTTCACCGTCAGACGCAGACGTCTACCTTTGAGACTGGTCATCGTTCGTCCCCCCTTTCTCGGGCGAGAAGTTCTTCGCTCTTCGCCGCCGTGCCTTCGTCGATGATCGCCTTCATCCGCGGCAGATCCGCCGCGGCAAGCGCCTCGCGGAATTCGCCGAGGCGTCCAATGAAGCTGTCAAGCGTCCTCAACAGCGCCTCTCGATCCTCGAGATACAGCGACGCCCAGGTATCTGCGTTCTGAGTCGCGACGCGGGTCATGTTCGCGTAGCTGCCGGCGGAATAGCCGATCGCCTCGACGACTTTCGGATCGCGCGCATAGGCGGTCGCGATCACGTGACAAAGCTGACTTGTGAAGGCGATCATCTCGTCATGTTTCTCGGGCGTCGTGATCACGGTGCGGTGGAAGCCGACGGACGCGAAATAGCCCTTCAGCATCTCGATGACGGACTGCGGCACCGACTCGTCGGGCGTGATGATCATCGACGCGCCGACGAAAAGATCCTCCTTCGAGTTCGCGTAGCCGGAGACCTCACGCCCCGCCATCGGGTGTCCACCCACGAAGTACCATGGCACTCGAGCACCAATGGAACCACTAGAATCACTAGTTCCGCCAGGATCTCTAGAATTGACAGCTCCGCCGGCGCGACTCGCGAGAGCAATGGGATTTACCTCCTGGCAAATCTTGCGTTTGATGCCGCAGATGTCGACTACCACCGTTCCGGCGCGGAACAGATCCTGGCGCTCGCGGATCCACGGAACGATCGACTCCGGCGGCAGGCAGACGAGGACTAGATCAGAGTCCTCGAAGCCGGACTTGTCGCCGTGATGACAGCTGACCACCTCGTGCCCCGCCTTGAGCGATGCCTTCTCGAACGATCCGCCGATAAGTCCGAGTCCCACGACTGCGACTTTCATCAGAGGACGCTCCTGATCTTATCGACCTTCTTCATCGTCTCCGCGAACATCTCCGGAGTCTGGCTCTGCGCACCATCGCATTTCGCGTGCGGCGGGTCGTTATGGACCTCGATGATGAGTCCGTCCGCCCCGATCGCGGCCGCCGCAACGGCGACAGGGTCGACCATCTTGGCGCGTCCGGTGGCGTGAGAAGGATCGATCATCACCGGCAGGTGCGAAAGCGAATGCAGAAGCGGCACCACGCCGAGGTCGAGCGTATTGCGGAGCGACGTTTCGAAGGTGCGGATACCGCGCTCGCAGAGGATCACGTTGAGATTGCCGGACGCCATGATGTATTCGGCGCTCATCAGCAGCTCCTGGATTGTCGCAGACATGCCGCGCTTCAGCAGAATTGGCTTTTTCGTGTAGGCGCCGACTTCGCGTAGCAGATTGAAGTTCTGCATGTTGCGCGCACCGATCTGGATCACGTCGATTTCATTGAAGAGCTCGATATCCTTGAAGTCCATGAGCTCGGAGACGATCGGGAGCCCGGTCTCGCGCTTCGCGGCGAGGAGGAGCCGGATACCCTCGGCGCCCATGCCCTGGAAGGCGTAGGGAGATGTGCGCGGCTTGAAGGCGCCGCCGCGGAGGAGCGTCGCGCCGGACGCCTTCACCGCCTTCGCGATACCGATGATCTGCTCTTCGGACTCCACGCTGCAAGGCCCTGCAGCGACCGCGAACATTCCGCCGCCGATCTTCACTCCGCCGCAATCGATGACGGAATCGTCCGGATGGAACTTGCGGTTCGCGGCCTTGTATGGCTCCTGGATTCGCTGGACCGATTCGACGACGTCCAGCGCCTCGATCATGCTGGGATCGAGATGCGCGACATCACCAACGCAACCGATGATCGTCTGAAGCGAACCTTCGGACACGTGCGGCGTAATGTTGTTTTCCTTAAGGAGCTGCTTTAAGCTCTCTATCTGGGCGGCTTCCGCGCCCTTCTTGACGATAATAACCATTGGCTAGCTGAAGTATGAAGTTTACAGTTTATATTCACCAATATTATATCAAATCACATCGCAGGAAGGCGGGAGAAGCCTTCGGCGATTTCAACGTCGGTTGGAATATAATCCTCCATCTGTCCGTCATTATACTGGGCATAAGCAAACATGTCGAAGTAACCGGTGCCGGTAAGTCCAAAGACGATATTCTTCGTCTCTCCCGTTGCCTTGCACTTCATCGCCTCATCGATCGCGACACGGATCGCATGCGATGATTCCGGAGCGGGGAGCGTACCCTCTGTACGAGCAAAGAGTGTCGCGGCTTCGAAGACCTGGGTCTGGGTGACGCTCGTCGCTTCGATAAGTTTCTGATCATAGAGTTCTGAGAGAGTCGCAGACATACCGTGATAACGAAGTCCGCCAGCATGTGAAGGCGAAGGGATGAAGGAACTGCCGAGGGTGTACATCTTCTGGAGGGGACAGACCTTGCCGGTATCGCAGTAGTCATACGCGTACTTACCACGGGTGAGCGACGGACAGCTGGCGGGCTCGACGGCGATAATGCGATAATCGTTCTCTCCACGGAGCTTCTCGCCCATGAACGGTGCGATTAGTCCCGCAAGATTAGAACCTCCGCCTGCACAGCCGATGATGATATCTGGCTTCACTCCCAGCTTCTTGAGCGCGGACTGGGTTTCGAGTCCGATGATAGACTGATGGAGGCACACTTGGTTGAGGACACTTCCAAGAAGGTAACGCGCGTTCGGGAGCTTCAGCGCGGCTTCGACGGCCTCGGAAATCGCACAACCGAGCGAGCCCGTCGTGCCAGGATGTTCAGCGTTAATCTTCTTGCCAATATCGGTCGACATTGAAGGCGAAGGTGTGACGTCCGCTCCGTAGGTACGCATCACTTCTCGGCGAAAAGGCTTCTGTTCATAGGAGCATTTAACCATGTAGACGTGGCAGTTCAAGCCAAAGAATGCGCTCGCCATGGAGAGCGCCGTTCCCCACTGTCCCGCTCCAGTCTCGGTGGTGACGTCCGTAAGACCCTGAGCCTTGGCGTAATACGCCTGGGCGATCGCGCTGTTTAGCTTATGCGAGCCAGAGGTGTTATTACCTTCAAACTTATAGTAGATCTTCGCCGGAGTGTCAAGGGCCTGTTCGAGGAACTTGGCTCTGATCAGTGGCGAAGGACGGTACATCTTGTAGAAGTCGCGCACGGGCTCCGGAATCGGAATCAACCGAGTCGTGTCATCCAGCTCCTGTTTGACACACTCCTTGCAGAATACGCGCTCAAGCTCTTCCGCCGTCACCGGCTTACGGGTCTGAGGATTCAGAAGCGGCGCGGGCTTCTTCTGCATGTCCGCGCGCATATTGTACCAAAAGCGGGGTAGCTCGTCTTCGTTGAGGTAAGTCTTGTAAGGCTCGGTATTCATATTCATGATTTTCAGGTTGTGGGTTGGGATTGTGGGTTAAAAAATTAAAAGGCCTTGCTTACTTCAAGCGAGGCCCCTTAGTTTGCTGTCTATGATTTGAAGATCAACGAACTGCGGCGACATCGCCTGAAGCAATGCCGTAATACCAACGCCAGCTCGTATAGATCTTGTTCATTTGACGCGTATTATATCACAACCGACCAATGGAACGCAACCCCCACTTCCTGGAGTTTCACGATTTCTCCATCCTACTCACACGCCAACGCCGAAAAAGATA
>CAMGEN010000080.1:0-5875 GCA_946055075.1 uncultured Verrucomicrobiota bacterium
ATCCGCATTCGATAAAAATCGAATGCGGATTCACGCGTCAAATTGGATTTCCAAGCTTACCAGTTCTATAAATATTTAATTCTGAAATCACGAGGCTTCATGATTTCAAGACCACGAAATCCATTCTTAACCAGCAGATCATTATCACCGCTGCAAATAATCTTCGCCTTAGCGCCTAACGCGCATGCGATTATCGCGTCATCGTCAGGATCCCTTCAAACCTGCGCCTTGAGAGTCGCTGGACGAACGATATGCAAAACGCTCTCGATCATCGCCAATTGTCGCTTGTATACGATTGACGGGTAATACTCATGCAACCGCTCGGCGACTTCTCGATACTCGGACAGCACAGCTCGTGTAGCAACAATCTCAAGACGTTTGGAAATCGCCTCGCGGACAATCCGCTTCGGATCGCCACCGAAGAAGATTGCGCTCATCACGACATTTGTATCTAGCACGACCTTCAATTGCGGTCTCTCCGAGCTTTACGGTTGCTACGGACATCGGAAATCGCCCTTGATATGTCCGCCACCTTCATACCGGCAGCCGCGGACTGACGACGCGATTCTGCAAAAACAGCATCAAACTGTCTTTCCAGTTCCGACTCTGCAGGCGCGACGATCGGCTGCATGATAACCGCCCCCTTGTAGACCAAAACCGTAAACGAGGTGCCGGATTCCCACCCGTACTCATTGCGAATCGCCTCGGGCAGGACAACCTGTCCCTTTGAAGAAAGCTTGGTCGTCATCACATTAGTCATAGCATCTCCTTCTTACCAGTAAGATTGAAAACATTATATCACTAATCTTACCAGTAAGTCAACACCCCCACCATAATAAACTACAAACCTGTCGCGAGGTGCCAGGCACTCCGCGACAACTCCGCGGCACTTCCGCCGCACCGAGGCACAACATATTCACTCCGACATATTCACCGGGGTCTGACCCTCACCATCCACAAACCGCAACCATACCAAAACAACTGTCGCGAGGTGCCAGGCACTCGGCGACACCCCTGGCTACTGTATCAATGAAGCTGTATCAATGAGCTCTGACCCTTACGTCGCTCCCTTACGTCGCTCACAGGCACATCTTGAGCCCCGGCACGCCGGCGGAGGTTAGTCCCTAAATATGTCCAAATAGCGCTCAAAGTCATACACAGTATTCCGCTTTACATCTGATGAAGGCACAAGAACGCCGTCCCTAACCATCGGTTTGACCAGACGATTAGCCGCTTGATAACCACAATCCAAGGCATCCGCAACCTGATTGATGGTCACACGGGGTACGCTATAGAGGTACCGGAAGAATTTCTGAGACAACGCCGTATTCGGCACATTGTAGGAATAGGTCATCATTTCATCGCGCAAGGCAAAGATCCGCTTGAACTTCTCACATCCAGTCCGTGCAGTTGTCCCAAGGGCGTCCAGAAAAAAGGCAACCCATCCAATCAAATCGTTATGCGTGCGCACACGGGACAACGCCTCGTAGTAGGCATCGCGGTTGCGTTCAAGGTGCGCGGAGATGTAAAGCGACGGACACGCAAGTTCTCCCATGCTGATCAGGTAAAACGGAATAAGCAAGCGGCCAATACGTCCATTGCCGTCAAGGAACGGGTGAATGGACTCGAACTGATAGTGACTGATTGCACAACGAATGAGATTGGAAACATGAAGGTCGTCATTGTGCCAGAACTTCTCAAGATCTCCCAGCAAATCAGGAACGTATTCTTTGGCCGGTGGAATGTATTTGGCCGTCATAATCGAACTTCCGCCAATCCAATTCTGACTTGTACGCACTTCTCCAGGCATCTTCGCCTCACCGCGGACACCGGACATCAGCCGTTTGTGCGCCAAGTTCAAAAGTCGAATTGACAATGGCAGGTTCTTCAACTCTTCAATCGCAGAATTCATGGCCTCGACATAATTATTCACCTCGCGCCAATCGTTTCGTCGCTCTTCGACAATTGAATCCTCCGGCAAAATCGCCTCTTCCATCTCGGTCCGCGTACCTTCAATTCGACTTGACGCACTCGCTTCACGTACAACGTGCATACGAATAAATAAATCGATATCAGGCACAAACTGCGCACAAGCATCCAAAGCAGAAAGCGATTTGACAGCCTGCTCAAGAAGCCCCGTCAGATTTTGCGAATCCCACGTCCATTCGTGATTGATAAATTCTGGAACAAAACAAGAATACTGGTAGCATTTCACCAAACGACCAGCCTTATAATCCTCTATCTTCATCTTCCTGCGTTCCTTTCCTTATTTTCACCCCATGATAATAAAAGTCTGCTTATTTACAAAAACAGCCTTTTTTGTAAATAGCTCACTTATTATACCATAATCCTCAGCCTTCCCGCACAGAAGGTGCATTATTTAAGATCCAAGGCAGGATTACAGCTTCCCCACCTGGGCGTCCTACGCGAGCATCGATGCGCTCTCACCGTTCAGTATCCGCTCGAACTCGGGAGGCCAGATACCGTCGCGCACTCCACACAGGGGCAACGGGCGTCCCGCCCGTTGTAGGTCTTCACCGAGGCACGGCCTTGTCGCCCGTCGCCGCATACCGCGTCCGCACGTCCTTCAGCCGTCGCACCTTGTTCAGCATTCCGTTGGCCAGGACACATGTCCATTGGTGTCGACGGTCATCAGCCCCTTTTTGACCATCATGTCGTAAATCCTGTCCACCTCCGCGGGATCCTGCTTGTTGAAGAACGATCTGATGGCGTTCTTCACCCGCTGTGCAGTCTTGCACTTTCGCGCCTTGAGATCGTCCGCCATCATTTTGACAGTCATTTTCGCAGACGCCTTCTGGGCGGCGACGCCCTTCGCCGGCGCAGGAATCTTCTTCAAGTCGCCGATACGCGAAGCGGCACCGCCAAGTGATTTGACATGGTCGACGAGCGGATCGAATCCCTTGTCATTGGAAACGAAGTAATACACGCTTTTGGGATCCTTGGCGAAAAGCGATCCAAGGTAGAACGCGAGATGGAAATCGAGCGCATTCTTTCCGGAACCTGCCATCTGAACCCATTTCACCTTGTCTCCCAGCGGCTGGACCGCCATAACCGTCGCCAGTTTGATCTTCTCCTGCAGCTTTCCCGCGAACAAGTAAGTCCGCACATCCTCGCGATTCAGCCGCGAGAAGTCATCAGGCATCACATTCTCAAGATCGATTAGCACATAAGTCATATCTCGTCCCTCCCAAAAGAAAATACCTCACACCGCCATTATACCACAAACAACTGTCGCGAGGCACCAGGCACTCGGCGACACCCCTGGCTACTGTATCAATGAAGCTGTATCAATGAGCTCTGACCCTTATGCCACACAATTGAGCTTGCCGATATGGCCGCCGCATCTCCTGTAAAAGCGCCGGTCATAGGCCTTTGGCTTCACCTCGGACTCCCGTTTGAGCTGTACGCCCGTCAAGTCAATGTCCACCGCCATAGCACCTCGATCCTAGCACTTCACGGTAACAAGCAAAACCTTCCTGGCGGTCGCATCGTAAATCGCATAGGTCGGCTTGCTGTCTTTCCGCGGCAGGCCGATGCTTCCGACATTGATCACGTAACGTGCGCCGGGAGAGATTGAGCAGGACCGCCCTTTGACAACCTTAAGTCCGCGAAGCCCTTCCTGCGCCTCGGCCTCGTCGAATGACTTCATCTTCCTGACGTTTTCCGCTGGCATCTTCATCAGAAGCGGTGCGTGCGCATGCCCTACGAATAGGATCTGCTCGTCACGCGAGAAGAGGGACGGCCACGCATCCGACGGTCGCGTGATGTAACCCCAGCCGCTCGGGTCGGAGAACTCGCCGTGCGTACAGGCAAAGCCCGGCCCGACCCAGCCATAGGGACGTCCGCGCAACCAGGTCATCTGCTCGTCCGTGAGCAGCTTCCGCGTGGCGACATCCACATCGTAGTTGCGGATCATCGCAACCTCAAGCGGATCCTCCTTCCCGCAGCAGGCGCTGTCGTGATTGCCCATGAGACACACGTCCGCGCGTTTCATCGCCAGCTTCACGCAGCCAGCGGAATCGTCGCCATAGCCGGTAAGGTCGCCAAGGCACACGATCTTTCCGCATCCGCGTTTCTTCGCATCCGCAAGCGCCGCCTTGAACGCGGCGAGATTGCCATGGACATCACTGATGATCGCGTATTTCATCCTAACAACTTTCGCAACGCCCCGGATGCGAGACGAACTGTCTCGCTACCGAATAGCCGTCATTTGAAACAGCATACCCGACTCGAGACAGTTTTTCGTGGAGAGACCTCCGCAAATGAAGCAATCCCGCAAGTTGTGACCGAACATTTCCCAACCCCTTGTTCTTTTCAAGACATTCAGAGAACTGACCGATCCTATCTTCAAGGGTGCCCAATGTACCCGATATTGCCTCCGAATCAATCGTCGGCGACATCGGATCACAAGTGTCAAGTGCTTCTATCAACCACGCTGCAAAACTGAACACACCGTTGCGTCCATATGGTGACCGAGCCTTTCTCATCACATATCGCCGCTGTGCGGCCCGCAGCCTATCTCTGCCATATTGGATCTGCCGTTTTAACAAATCATCCAGCCTTGTGTTGGGAGTAACTTTCGTCAGTTCCCAAAGACGAGTAGCCGCCTCATCATCATAATCACACGCTTCATGCAAAGCTTTAATGGTCATCTGCGCCAACCGGTCGACAACTTGCCTTGCCAGGTCAGCAGGATAAGGATTCATCCGTCCCCATCGAAGATACCGTATCAGACGCATCTCAATGGAGCCTTTGTCATGACGTTCTGCCCATTTGCCGAGCGTACGGCGCCACATTTCCTTCAAAACGACAGTCGCGTCGTCAAGGAAGTATTTCCGAGGAGGGCCTTCCCCCACCAACCGGGCATATCGCTCCGAATCAAACGCCAGCTGACGCCACCATTCGATATCATCCCGTACCGCATCCAACACCTTGACTGGCGGCATCTTCGGGCGAGGGTGCGCTTCTCCGTACTTAATCGCAGCAGACATCGCTACATACTTCAGGGAATAAGGCGAAGGGCAGCACTGGTAGGCGATACACTCAGGTGTATCAGCACTATAAATCATACTGCTACCATTTGCCTGCATATCCAAAAGCCGATGTTCAGCAGGAACCCATACCACAATGGCTCCGTTTGCCATGCTGCTGCGCCAATAAATGGCCTCATATTCCTCGTTCAAAAACAGAACCATATCGCCTATCTCCTCAACAATTTATTACCGATGCAGACCCTGTCAAACATATCGCGGCAATTATACCATTTATATTTCGTCCGCAGCACTCTCATTTAATACCGCAGCTATTTTAATGCACAGGACATATTCACTGGGGTCTGACCCTCACCACCCAGTATCAATGAGCTCTGACCCTTACGTCCCACCGGGGTCTGACCCTCACCATTCCAAGACCACCTCATCCGACTCACAGCGCGCACGATTCACTTCTCGTGCCGCCGCGTCGGGCTGTAGGGACAGCCGGAGCCGTTGGCCGTCGAACCGCACCAGATGCACTTGTTCGAACCAGGTCCGTGCCGATGCAGCCGCCCGGGACCATACGCGCACCCGTGCCCGTAGCTCGAGCTCCCGCACCACTCGCAATGCTTCTCGTCGTCACGATGCTCGTGAAGCCGGTCCGGCCCGTAAGCACATCCGTGTCCGTAGCTGGACGATCCGCAATGTCTGCATTTCGTACTCATATCAACCCTCCTGAATCATCATTATACCACAAACAACTGTCACGAGAGGCCAGACACCAAACGACAGATGGCCGCCGCACCTCCACCATTGAGCAGCGATGGGGTCTTGTCTAATCGGAATTTGGTAGACTACTCACCGTTCCTCGGACAAGTGTC
>CAMGEN010000081.1:0-5696 GCA_946055075.1 uncultured Verrucomicrobiota bacterium
CCTCGGCGATCTCGTCGGCGGTGAGGGCCGCGCGCGGGATCTCGATCATCGTGCCGACCTTGTACGCGATGTTGACGTCGGCGTGGGCGATCTCCTCGTTGGCGGTCTTTACGATGATGTCCTTGACGTACTTCAGCTCCTTGGCGTCGCCCGTGAGCGGAATCATGATCTCGGGCTTGACGGACCACGTGCGGTGGGCCTTCTGCACCTTGACGGCGGCGCGGATAACCGCGGTCGTCTGCATGCGGGCGATTTCCGGATAGGTGACGCAGAGACGGCAACCGCGATGACCCATCATCGGGTTGAACTCCTTGAGGGAATCGATGATGTCTTCGACCTGCTGAACGGTCTTATGCTGAGCCTTCGCAAGCAGCTTGATCTCCTCCGCGGAATGCGGCACGAACTCGTGCAGCGGCGGGTCGAGGAAGCGGATCGTGACCGGCTTGCCCTCAAGCGCCTCGAAGAGCTGCTCGAAGTCGTCCTGCTGATAGGGAAGGATCTTCGCGAGCGCGAGCTCACGCTCCTCAACCGTGTCGGCGCAGATCATCTCGCGGAAGGCAGCGATGCGGTCCGCCTCAAAGAACATATGCTCAGTACGGCAGAGGCCGATGCCTTCTGCGCCGAGCTCGCGGGCCTTGCGGGCGTCACGAGGCGTATCGGCGTTAGTACGGACCTGCAACTTGCGGAACTTGTCGGCCCAGGTCATGATGCGGCCGAACTCGCCAGCGATCGTTGCATCGACCGTCGGGATGACGCCGTCGTAGATATAGCCGGTGGAACCGTCGATCGAGAGCCAGTCGCCCTCCTTGAAGGTCTTGCCGCCGAGGACGAACTTCTTGTGCTCTTCGTCCATCGCGATCTCCTGGCAGCCAGAGACGCAGCACTCACCCATGCCGCGCGCGACGACCGCCGCGTGGGAGGTCATGCCACCGCGGACCGTGAGGATGCCCTCCGCGGCCTTCATACCCTCGATATCCTCAGGGGAAGTCTCGAGACGGACCAGAACCACCTTGTCACCTTTCGCCTTCCAAGCTTTGGCGTCTTCAGCGTTGAAAACGATCTGTCCGCACGCAGCGCCCGGCGACGCGGCAAGACCGCGGCCGATCGGCTTCGCGTGCTTGAGCGCGACGGCGTCGAACTGCGGATGGAGGAGCGTGTCGAGATTGCGGGGCTCGATCATGAGGACCGCCTCCTTCTCGGTGCGCATGCCCTCGTCGACGAGATCGCAGGCGATCTTGAGCGCCGCCTTCGCGGTGCGCTTGCCGTTACGGGTCTGGAGCATGAAGAGCTTCTGGTTCTCGATCGTGAACTCCATGTCCTGCATGTCGCGATAGTGCTCTTCGAGCGTCTCGCAGATCTGCTGGAACTGCTTGAAGACCTTCGGCATCACCTCGGCCATCTTTGCGATCGGCATCGGGGTGCGGACACCGGCGACGACATCCTCGCCCTGGGCGTTCATGAGGAACTCGCCCATGAGCTTCTTCTCGCCCGTCGCGGGGTCACGCGTAAACGCAACGCCCGTACCGGAGTTGTCGTTGAGGTTGCCGAACGCCATCATCTGGACGTTGACGGCCGTGCCCCAGCTGTAGGGGATGTCGTTGTCGCGGCGGTAGACGTTCGCGCGCGGGTTGTCCCAGCTGCGGAAGACGGCCTTGATCGCCTCGAAGAGCTGCTCCTTCGCGTCCGTCGGGAAGTCTCGGCCGATCTTCGCCTTGTACTCGGCCTTGAACTGTCCGGCGAGCTCCTTGAGATCCGTGGCGGTGAGGTCGACGTCGTTCTTGACGTGCTTCTTCGCCTTCATCTCGTCGATGAGCTTCTCGAAGTACTTCTTGCCGACCTCCATCACGACGTCGGAGAACATCTGGATGAAGCGGCGGTAGCAGTCCCATGCCCAGCGCGGATTCTTCGTCTGCTTGGCGAGCGTCTCGACGACCTTCTCGTTGAGACCGAGGTTGAGGATCGTGTCCATCATGCCCGGCATCGACGCGCGGGCGCCGGAACGGACGGAGACGAGGAGCGGATTCTTGAGGTCTCCGAACTTCTTGCCGGCCGACTTCTCGAGCTTGGCGATGTACTCGATGACCTGCTTTTCGATATCGGCGCCGATCTTCTTGCCGTCATCATAGTAACGCGTGCAAGCTTCGGTCGAAATCGTGAAGCCCTGGGGCACGGGGAGCCCGAGACCAGCCATTTCCGCGAGGTTCGCGCCCTTGCCGCCCAGAAGCTCGCGCATGTTCGCGTTGCCTTCGGTCATTCCGGCGCCGAAGAAATACACATACTTCTTCTCAGTTTTCTTGTTAGCCATTTGCTTTCTTCCTGTTTATTTCTCTTCTTTGGTTCAATTAAAGTTCGCGTATTATACCAAAAACCCGCCATTATCGGCAATAGAAAACACGAAATCGACGCGGAACGGCGAACGGCAACCCCTCTTGTCACAAAATCTTCGTCAGAACCCCATCCGTATCCCGAGCGACTCGCGAAGGCGCGGGAAGCGGGCGTGGAGCTAAAACATGACGACCTTGCCACGACTATGCGGCAACATAATCAAGCTCCCGATCATTTTCCACCGATTATGCCTGGCGCATTGTCGCGGAATGGCGGAATATCGTCTCGGTCACCGCGCGAACTCAGGAGTTCTTCGCGCTCGTGATGATCGATCACTGACCATGCCGTGAAGCCGCTCAAGCCGTTCCGAGGATCAATCATCACGTGCCCGAGACGACATTCCGCCTTCCGCGACCGGCAACACATCCGCCGGTATTACGGTAGGCCGAACAGAGACGCAGTCGGAGTGAGTCCGTACGACAACCTCCTCCAGGTCAGTTACTGGAATAGCTGCCGTAAAGAATATGCGTATCGAGGTCGTAGACCAGGATGACGCCACCGAAATTCGAATAGCCGTACCAGTAGGACAAATAGTTCTTGATATCCGTATCCGGTCGATCCGCACAAGTCTCGAACAAGCAGCCACCGACCTGATCGACACTCATCTCCGCCGGATGTATGTCGTCATTGATCTCCACGTTGACATTCCGGAGGATATTGGTCGCGAGCGGATATTCGTGCTCCGCGGCGAACGCGCGAAAATCGGGTTCGGCGACGTTACAGCTGAATATGCAGGTCCTACCGAGAGGGAGCAACGCCAAACCGCCGGAGCCGATGAAATGGATGTTCGTCGCCGCCGGCGGAATCATCTGATTTACGACCGGCAGCGCATTGACGATCCGTTGCTTTTGGAGTTCGCCGAAGGTCTCGTAGGTACCGCGTACCGGGCGTCCGTTGACCGAAAGACTGACCACGCCAAAGGCTACCCAGGCCAGTACCGCGCAAAACAACAATCCCACCGCGCCGAATCCCCACGCGAACTTACGCCTCCCCGCCGGCGGCTGTTCCGCGGCACGATGCGGCCAGATAAGTCCGACCAGGACCGCCCCCGGCAATCCGATGACAATCAACAGCAGCAAGCCAAGTCCGGGCATCGCCGCCAACGGCCCCAGGCAACTCAACCCCAACGCCAACGCTAGGCAGCTGAGTATCCCGACCGCCACCAATCCGAGATTCCGCATCACGGAATAGAAACGATATGTTTTCTGAATGTATTCGTCCATTTGCCGATATTATACCAAAAACGGGGACAGTCCCCCATGAAATGCTATAAGTCTCATTGGTACAGTAAAGTGTGCCAATGAGACTTATAGCAATCTGGTGTTCAGGTCAGGAATTCTTATTGGATTCATCAGCGGAGGGTTTGCCGTCCGCAGCCTTGCCTAGAAAACACATGCCGATAACCACGGCAACCGCGATACCTGTGAGAATGATGATCTTAGTCAGCATTATTCTTCCTCTTTCCTTTTGTTGTTCTTGTTGCGTTTGAAACACTCGCGGAGAAATCCGATGAACATCCAACCGGAGACCTGTTCGGACTTCAACGGACCCTGCGCCGCGACAATCAAATCTTCGGTCATCTCATCGCGGTCCGCAGACGTAAAATACCCGATCGACCCCATGCCGAGCATGCAGACGACGATCAGCGAAACCACCGCGAAGATCCGCATCGTGCGGCGACGACGACGGACGGACCGCACCAGCCGCTCCGAGAAACCAGACGGCAGACGCTTGCCCGACACACACTCCCGCAGGCGGCGGGACAGCACGCTGTCACTTTCGTTCATCATTTCGTTCCTTTCTCATCTTGCCGGACAGACACGCGAACAGAACCGCCCTGGCCTTGAAAAGCCGCGACTTGACCGTCCCTTCCGGAATCGACAGAACGGCGGCGATCTCCTCTACGGTACGATCGGCGAAATACCGCATCATCACCACCTCGCGCAACTGGTCCCGAAGTCCGCGAACCGCCTCCATGATCGCCTCCCCTTCCGTGTCGGAAAGCAGCTCCGCGAAAACCGTATCCGGAATCTCAGGGAGATCCGAACCGGCGCCCATCGGAACCAGCTCCACCCGCTTCTTGCGCAAGTCCATCCGCCGGAAATTCAACATGATCGTGTAGAGCCAGTTGAAGAAATCCCCATTCGGCTCGTAACTGCCGATCTTGCGAATCGCCCGGTCAAAGGTCCTGAAGACCAGCTCCTCGGCGTCATGGTCGTTCCGGCATAACAATACAGCGGCGGCGAACAACCGGTCCCCATATTCGGAAACCAGCCGTTCAGCCCCGCTTTCCCCGTTCTCACGGATACATGTCCAGATGTCCGTCAAGGCGCGAGTCTCTTTGTGTCTCCACATCGGTTAATGCCGGTTTCCCGGCGCAGGTTCATGCAAAAAGGAAAACCGGCGCGGAAGGCATGACCTTCGGCACCGGTTTCACGCTCGATGACCTTATCAGATGTTGAGCGAGGTCTTGGACCAGTTCTCCTTGCCGGCGAGGAGCGACGGAGTCGTCATCTCCTGCGGAACCGGAATGCCGAGCATCTGGAGCGCGGTCGGAGCGACGGCGGAGAGCTTGGCGAGCGGAGTGAGACGCACGCCAGCGGCATCATTCGCGACATAGAAGCAATCCACGAGGTTGAGCGTGTGCGAAGTCTTGGTAAGCCCGGTCTTGTAATCCTTCATCTGCTCGGCGTTGCCGTGGTCGGCGTAGATGAGCACGTGCGCGTCGAGCTCGAGAAGACGCGGCAGGATCTTGCCGATGCACTCGTCCGTCACCTCGACGGCCTTCGTCGCCGCCTTCTGGTCGCCGGTGTGACCGACCATGTCGCAGTTCGCGTAGTTGATGACGATCATGCCGTAGGGGTTCTTCTCGACAGGGTCACCCGGCTTGCCGATTAGCTCGAAGAGCTTGTCGGTGACATTATACGCCTCCATCTCGGGATGGCTCGCGAAGGTCGCCGCGTCAAAGCGGCTCTTCACCTCGATCTGGTCCTCGCCCTTCGAAGGCGTCGTGGACTTGCCGTTGAAGAAGCTCGTCACGTGCTTGATCTTCTGGGTCTCCGCGAGACGGAGCTGCTTCAGGCCCGCCTTCGAGACGACCTCGCCGAGGAGGTTGTCCATGCCGCCGCCCGCGCCCATCGCGCCAAGGAGATAGCTGTCAAACTCGTCCCAGTAACGGGTGAAGCCGAGGAACGAGACCTTAGGCGTCGCCTTGAGGTTCGCCTTATCGGCGTAATCGGCGCAGACGAACGCCTGGGTGAGCTGGATCGCGCGGTCCTGACGGTAGTTCGTGTGCATCACGACGTCGCCGT
>CAMGEN010000082.1:0-5347 GCA_946055075.1 uncultured Verrucomicrobiota bacterium
TCGCTATTCTTATCTGTGCCTTTGGTGGCCGGGTCTTTGTCGATAAAGGCGCAGGATGTGACAAATGAGTTTCGAGTCGGGGCAGCAAATTGGCGCGTATCGGATAATCCGCCTTCTTGGACAGGGCGGGATGGGTGCCGTTTACGAGGTCGAGCACACGCAGCTCGGCGTTCACTACGCGCTGAAGGCGTTTACGCTTGAGGACGGGCATGTTGATGTTCTGAAGAACAAGTTCCTGACCGAGGGTAAGGTGCTCGCACGTCTGCATGATCAGCACCTCGTGCGCGTCTTCGACCTGAATTTCGACGAAACCACTGGGACGCCGTACTTCGTGATGGAGCTTGTCTTGTACGATGACGGCAGCCCGCGCACGCTCTCGGACGTCAGTACGGAGGAACTTGACGAGGACTACGTTCTCCAGTTGTTCACCGAACTTGCCTCTGTCATCGACTATATCCACGAACAGGGCATCGTCCATCGCGACATCAAGCTTGGCAATGTCCTTCTTTCTTCCGACGGGCATGTCGTCCTCTCGGACTTTGGCATTTCGCGCCTCTTCTCGGAACGCTTGCGTTCCGACGTCAAGGCCGTCAACACGATGGTGTCGGAGGCTGCAACGTCCGCTCGTCTCATGATGGGAACGCAGGGCTACATGGCTCCCGAAGTCGCCCGCGGTGAAGAGGCGACGCCTGCTGCGGACTCGTACTCGCTTGGCGTCATGTTCGTCTATCTGCTGACCGGAATCTGGTACGAGCCTGGCTCGAAGGTTTTCAAGCTGTTGGAAACCCTTGAATATCGCTGGATCGACGTTTTGCCGCGCCTCCTGTCCGAGAACCCTGCGGAACGTCCGACGAATCTTTCGGAACTCGTCGAAACGTTGCGGAGCGCTTCTGTCGCCGAGCCGGAGAAGGCGGAGGAGTCGCCGCGTCGGAAGCGCCGCGTTCTTTTCGCGCTTGCGGGGGTTGCCGCTGTCGCTGTTGCTGCTATCGGCTATTTTGTGTTCTCCCAACGATCTGCACCTACCGCAATCGATGATTTTGATGCGGCGTTCAGCGCCAACGGCATTTACGAGGGGGCTCGGCAGTGAGTTTCTTTCCTCCGACGTCTCTGACATTGCTTCAGAAACTGGCTGTCGAGGTGACGGGCGGGAACGAGGCATCGTGGGTGCGCTTCTTCAATCTCTACACGCCCGCCATTCGCCGGTTCGTGGAGTGGAACGACCATGTACACGATCCAGATGACGTGGTGCAGGAGGTCTATCTCAAGCTTGTTGAGATCATCAGGTCGGGGAAGTACGATGCCGACAAGGCGCGGTTTCGGACTTTTCTCTCGCTCCTGATACGTCGTCAGCTGATTACGCTCTACCGTCAGGATCAGGCGCGGCATCTCGCCGACCGCTGTTCGATCGACGATTTGGCGGAAGAACTATCCGTTCCTTCCGAACAGCAGGATCAAGTCGACCTGAGCTGGGCTAAGGCAAAGCATGAGGCGGCGGTCGAACATGTCCTCACAAAAGTGGCGATGAAGCAGCAGTCGCGCGATATTTATCGTGCATACGTGCTTGAAAATCGTCCGATAGACGAGGTTTCTGCGACTTTCGGCGTTACGCCCGACATCATCTACAAGGTCAAGAACCGTGTAAACAAGATGATCGAAGCGGTCGAAATGGAATACGCAGAATAAATCTGATTTTCCCGCGGGAGATTTGTCCGCGCCGTGCGTATAGTGCTTGTGAACGCAACAATCGTTCACAAGGAGAAAACGCATGAAAATGATACTGATATCCATTACGAAATCTTGGCTGTGCGCCACCGGCGTAGCCGTAATCGCAAGCTATTGCATACTCACCCATTCCAATGGAACGGTTGCCGGTCAGAAGAGGGCGGCGCAGGTAGCCGCTCGCATTTCAGAGCGCGGTACGGCACCCAAATATAAGTCGACGAACCGACATTCGTCAGCCACCAAGAAGAAGACGACGGCAAAGGTGGGGCAGGAAATCAAGGTTCCGAAGTATGTCCCGAACCCGATTTACATTCCGTTCACGAATGCGGTTAACAAGCTTATGGAAGATGTGGCAGAGATTGCGAAAGACAAGGAGGTTAAGTTCGAGGACGGATTCATACTGGTGAACAAGGACGGTAAGCCGATTTTGAAGTTCCCAGAGGCGTACACAAATGTCACCGTCGGCGGCGTGGCGATTGGCGATGAGTTTAAGGGAGCCCGCTTCTCGTCGAGCAGGAAGATAAACGAGCACACTGGCGTGTACGAGATTGATGAAGTAGCCCTAAGCGGGCGTAAGCGCCTTGGCGAGCCTGAGTTCTACTGCACGGAGGTGACGTACTCGGTGCTTCCAGCGACCAAACAGGTCGATGCCATTCGGATGCATGGAGACCTGTATGTCGAAAGGGAGTCGAAGGCGAACAGGATGGTTAGGGAGATTAAGCAATGGATGAAAGAGGACTACGGCGCGGTCGATCTGCACGCCGATGTCCCTGAAGGGACGCTCGCCTTTAAGAAGTTCAGGATCGGGAAGGGGATGGACGTTGAGGTCGCAGTGAACTGGAAACCTCGGCTGACGGACGATGGATGCGATGCCCACATCGACATCAGCTTTACGGTAAGTGAGCTTGTAGAGGAGGATCTGTCTGAGCGCCAGGAGTTGGGGGATGCCGCTGACGAGGCGAGAATCGATGAATATAGCAAGACTGGCGTCAACTACTTCACCGTCCGGCCCATGGTCAAGGAGGATGATGTCAAGCGGAAGGTGGTGCGCTGATACTGAATGCCCATGTGCCAAGTTGCGACTCCGCTAGTGCGGCCAGATTTTCTCCGAGCATAGCGGAGCGCCTTAAGTCTTAAGTCTTCGGAGACACCTCCCGAGTGTAGCACCCGAGTGCAGCGCCCTTGCTGCTATATCAATATATTGATATAATATTTGGCGCGAGGAGGCAGGATGATGAAAATCTATCATGGATCGGCGGTTGAGGTGCCAAAGCCGTTGTTGGGCAAAGGAAAGCCCAATAACGACTATGGCAGGGGTTTCTACTGCACAGAAGACATCGATATGGCGAGGGAGTGGGCTTGCAAGGGCAAGGAACCGCCGGGATTTGCCAATGCCTACGAGCTTTCAACGGAAGGTTTGAAGATACTGGACCTTTCGTCGCCAGATTATACAGTCCTCAACTGGATGGCTGTCCTGTTGGCAAATCGCACATTTGATCTTGATACCGATATCGCCATTGAGGTCAGGGATTATCTCATGGCGAATTTCATGCCGCCGATTCAGGATTCCGATGTTGTGATTGGCTATCGCGCCGACGATTCCTACTTCAATTATGCCGACTCATTCGTTAACAATGCGCTTTCCGTCAGTCGGCTGAATGAAGCATTGCACCTCGGTCGACTCGGAATGCAGGTTGCTTTGCGCACAGAACGGGCTTTTGAATGCCTAACGTACCTTGGCGCCGAGAAGGTGGCTTGGGATGAATACCATCCACGCTATGTGACTCGTGATGCTGATGCCCGCATGCAATGGCGCGATGTCATCAAGAAGGCGTCACGTGCGGCGGACGATCTGTTTGCCGTGGACATCATAAGAAGGGGGCTTCGTCATGGCGATCAAATCCTATAATGAAGTCTATCTGAACGAAGCCAAGCGGCATCTCGGCGTTGCGACAGATTATCTTGCGAACGTCTGCCGCATCCCCGCTGACAGAATCGGGGACATCTACGCTTATTCTCCGACGATGGTTCTTTTTGGACGTGGCGATCCAGGTGTCGTAGCCGGGATTTCCGGCACGGAACTCGGTCAGCGCCTGTTTCGGGAGATCCGTCCTGACGAGGAACCTCCCGCGCCCGTCATTTCAACGGCGGGTCGTTCGCCAGAGTATTGGGGCGGCTGGGCGCTTGCGCATTTCCAGTGGTACTGGTGCAAGACGTTTCGCTGGATATTCGCCCGCACTTCGATGTCAAATCTGCTGGGCAAGTACAGCGTCTACCACGAGATGGATGTTTCGCGGTTTCTCGAGGACTTCATGCAGGAGCTCGAATCGGCGAGTGTCGAGAAGAACCTGCGCCGCATGCGGCTTGCCGCCGGATATTCCCAGTCCGAGTTGTCGCGGCTCTCGGGCGTGAACATCCGCAATATCCAGCTCTACGAACAGGGCGTTCAGGACATCAACAGGGCGTCGGCTTCAACACTTGCATCGCTTTCCCGCCACCTCGCTTGCACCATTGAGGACTTGATGGAATGAGATCGTAGGGGATGCGGCATTGACCATATCGGTGCAGTTATGATATTATAAGCGTGATTTAGTAAATGTAATTATTAAATCATTGCAAAAAATAGTAAATGAATATACGAAATTCAAATGACTGACGAAGCGATGCAGGAGTTGATAGGGACCTCTGACCGACTGGTTGGCAGGGTTTCTGTCGATTTTCATCGTTATCTTCAAATCGACTGGTCTGATCGGCTGATTTGCCTTATGGGGGCGCGCGGAACCGGCAAGACGACGATGCTTCGACAGCGGATGAAGGAGTCGTTCGGAGTTGGAAGCGACAAGGCGGTTTACATAAGCCTTGATGATCTCTGGTTCTCGCAGTATCGGGTCAAGGATGCGGTCGAGTATCTGGATTCACATGGGTTTACGCATGTATTTATCGACGAGGTTCATCAGATCGGCAAGGATTGGTCGTTGCTTATCAAGAACTTGTACGATCAGTTTCCCGATATGAATTTCGTCTACAGCGGTTCGTCCATGCTTAAGCTGGAGAATGCGAAAGGAGACCTTTCCAGGCGACAAGCCGTGTATCGGTTGAAGGGGCTGTCTTTTCGCGAGTATCTGAAATTCGAGGGAATCGCCGATTTGCCTGTTCTGACCTTGGGCGAGATACTTGAGAACCATCGCCGTATAGCTGCCGAGATAACATCGGGCATTAAGGTGCTTCTTCATTTTGGCAATTATCTCAGAAGCGGATTCTACCCGTTTTACAAGGAGTCGCATTCGCAGTACCGGGAGCGACTTCAGGAAACGGTGAACAAAGTGCTGGAGAGCGACTACCCGGCGGTTGAGGACGTCTCCCAGGAAACGATTCGCACGACGAAGAAGATGCTCAAGGTGCTCGCGTCCTCGACGCCGCAGTCGCCGAACATGAGCGAGCTATACCGCGAACTTGGAACGGAGCGCAACCAAGGGCTGAAAATGCTACGCGCACTGGATCGTTCGGGATTGCTTGCGCTTGTCCCGAGGAAGGGGATGAAACTTGAGAATCTTTCTCGTCCGGAAAAGATATATTGCGACAACACAAATCTCATGTACGCGCTTGTGCCGAAGATTGACGAGGG
>CAMGEN010000083.1:0-5141 GCA_946055075.1 uncultured Verrucomicrobiota bacterium
AGCTGCCGCGCGAGTACTGCACGGGCTCGTCGATCATGCCGCAGAAGTTCAATCCTGACGTTCTCGAGCTCATCCGCGGCAAGACCGCGCAGGTGATCGGCTGGCAGACCGCGGCGCTGACGCTGCTCCACGCGATGCCCGGCGGCTACAACCGCGATCTGCAGGACGCGAAGCTCCTCTACATGAAGGGGCTCGAGACCACTCGTACGACGCTCCGCATCCTCGCGAAGGTTGTCGCCGGCATGAAGTTCAATCCCGACGCCTGCCGCGCCGCATTCACGCCGGGAGTGTTCGCGACCGACGTGGCGCTTCAGAAGGTCGCCGCCGGAACGCCCTGGCGCGACGCCTATCACGATGTGCGCGACCAGTTCGCCGCGCTTTACGACGGCAAGCCCTCCGAGGTCTCGGACCTCGATCCAGACACGCAGGTCGGTCTTAAGACCCACGAGGGCACCTGCATGGGCATTGATCATGATCTTTACGCGCGCCGCATTTCGTCCGCGGTCTCCACCGCCGAGGTGCGGCTTGCGAAACTCGACGCGTGCTGCCGGAAACTTTTCAGGTAACCTCTACAAAACCAAAGGTAAAATCCAATGAAAAGCGAACAGGAAATCAAAGCCGCAAAGGTAATGCGGAAGATGATGAAGGAGATCCTTGCCGACGGCAAGGTGACCAAGGAGGAGGCGGTGGCGCTGCTTATGGCGGTGAAGCCGCTCTCCGAGACGAACGATACGATGAGGTCCCTCGCGGAGGAAGTCGACAGGGCTTTGGGCGATGACGTGTTCACCGAGCAGGAAGGCAAGAAGGTGGCCGAAAGCCTCAAGCGTGCCGCGCTCGTCTATGGAATCGAGGACCGTCCGCCTTTCTTCGAGTCGCTCTTCGCGGCGCTCCAGCACCTGTTCGCGATCGTGGTCTCGATCTGCACGCCGCCGCTGCTGATCGCGGGCGGACTCCACTGCGACCAAGCTACGACCTCGTACCTGTGTTCGATGGCGCTCTTCGCGTCCGGCATCTCAACGTTCATCCAGTGCCACCGGTTCGGTCCGATCGGCTGCCGCCTCCTCTGCGTGCAGGGCACGAGCTTCCAGTTCCTCGGTCCGTGCATCGCCTGCGGCGCCGCGGCTGTCGCGGCCAAGGTGTCCGGCGCCGAGCCGGGATCGCTGGAACAGTATGCTTACGGACTCCCCACGGTCTTCGGCTGCTGCTTCGCGGCGGCTCCGGTCGAGATGCTCGCGGCGTACTGCTTCAAGTATCTCCGTAAGGTCATCACGCCCGTGGTCTCCGGCACGGTCGTGATCCTCATCGGCCTCTCGCTGGTCAAGGTCGGTCTCATCACCGCGGCCGGCGGCTTCGGCGCGATGGCTCCAGACGCCCCGCATCCTTTCGGCTGCTGGCAGAACTTCGCGGCGTCCGGCGCGGTCATCGTGGCGGTCGTCTTCTTCAACTGCTTCAAGAACCGCTTCCTCCGCATGGGCTCGGTCGTGCTCGGCATCATCGCAGGCCTCGTCGTCGCCGGCGTGTTTGGCATCCACGGGCAGTCCGTCGCGCTGGACTGGGCTTCGTTCGCCTGCCCGACGCCGTTCAAGTACGGCATGGCGTTCGACATCTCCGCGATCATCGGCTTCGCGTTCATCTATCTCGTCACCGCGATCGAGGCGACGGGCGACATGACCGCGAACTCGCTGATCTCCGGCCTTTCGGTGAAGGACGAGGACTATCAGAAGCGCGTCTCTGGCGGCGTGCTCGCAGACGGCTTCAACTCCGCGCTCGCGTGCTGCTTCAGCTCCTTCCCGAACTCCATTTTCGCGCAGAACAACGGCATCATCCAGCTTACGGGCGTCGCGAGCCGCTATGTCGGATACTTTATTGCGGTGGCGCTGGTGCTGCTCGGACTCTACAAGCCGGTCGGCGACCTCTTCTCGTTCATTCCCGATCCCGTCCTCGGCGGCGCGACGCTTCTGGCGTTCGGCATGGTCGCCTCGGCGGGCATCCGCATCGTCGCGCAGGAGAAGCTCACCCACAAGACGGCGCTCGTCCTCGCGCTTTCGCTCGCGATCGGCGTCGGCGTCGAGCTCGTCCCGGATGCGCTCAAGTATCTGCCCGCCGCCTGTAAGCAGGTCCTTTCCAATGGCATCATTGTCGGCGGTCTGGTCGCGATCGTCGCCAACCTCATCATTCCGGAGCGGGATTGACCAGATCCGTAAATTGGCGAAAGCATATGAAGGAACTAGAAGAAAGAATTTCCCGGGACGGCAAATGCTTCCCGGGCGGCATCCTGAAGGTCGACAACTTCATCAACCATCAGATGGACTCGGAACTGATGTTCCGGTGCGCCACGGAGTTCATGCGGCTGTTCGCCACGGTGAAGATCGACAAGATTCTCACCGTCGAGGCGAGCGGCATCGCGCCGGCGGTGTTCGCCGGCTATCTCATGCGCGTTCCGGTTGTCTTCGCGAAGAAGGCGGTGCCGAAGACGATGGACGCGGCATACGTCACGACGGTCCGTTCCTTTACCAAGCAGCGCGAGTACACGGTCTTCGTCTCGAAGGAGTATCTGAAGTCCGGCGAGCGATGTCTGGTGATTGACGACTTCCTCGCGTGCGGCAACGCCGCGGTGGGTCTTGCCGATCTCTGCCGGCAGGCCGGTGCCGACGTCGTGGGTCTCGGCTTCTTGGTCGAGAAGTCGTTCCAGGGCGGTCGCGAACTGATCGCCAAGGTGCTTCCGGACGCGCAGGTCGAGTCCCTCGCCCGCATCTCCTCGCTTGAAGACGGTAAGATCGAGTTCGCCCGCTGATGAACTCCGTTCCCGCGATCCTCGAGGTGCAGAACCTGCATGTCCGCTACGGCTCGTATGAGGCCGTGAAGGGCGTGAGCTTCACTCTGAAGCAGGGCGGCATCCTCGGGATCGTCGGCGAGTCGGGGTCCGGCAAGTCAACGATTGCGAAGGTGCTCATGGGCCTCCATCGTGACTACAGTGGCGATATTGTTTTCAACCTGCAGTCCTCATCCTGCAGCCCGCGATCAAAGATCGCCATGATTTTCCAGGACGCGGTCGGGTCGCTCAATCCGCGGATGACCATCGGACAGACCCTTGGCGAAGTTGCAAGGATCAAACGCTCTCGACTCTCTACGCATACGCTCCTCTCTATGGTTGGACTCTCCGATGCGGTTATGTCGCAGTATCCTCGGGAGCTTTCCGGGGGACAGTGTCAGCGGGTTTCGATCGCGAGAGCGCTTGCCTGCGAGCCGGATATCCTCGTTGCGGACGAGCCGGTTTCGGCGCTGGACGTCTCGGTACAGGCGCGAGTTCTCAATCTTTTGCGCGATCTTCGCCGCGAGCTCGGGCTTTCGATTTTGCTGATCGCCCACGATCTTGCGGTGGTCAAGAATGTCTGCGACGAGGTCTGCGTGATGGAGCACGGACGATTCGTTGACTGCGGCGAAAGTGCCGCGGTCTTCGACCATCCGCAGTCTGATTACACGAAGAAGTTGCTTACCGCTGTCCCGAGGATTGTGATATAATAACCATAATACATTTCTAAATGGAGTAGCTATGTCCGAAGATCTGCAGAGTCTGTTGGAGAAGATCAACCGCGATGGCATCGAGAAGGCCAATGCTGAGGGCGCGAAGATCATCGAGGCCGCGAAGGCGAAGGCCGCGGCGATCGTGAAGGAGGCCGAGTCGGCCGCCGCGAAGGCGAAGGCCGATGCCGAAAAGGCGTCCGCCGACTATGCTGCTCGCGCCGCCGAAACCGTTTCCCAGGCCGCGCGCGATACGGTGCTTAAGATCCAGACTTCAGTAACCGCGCTTCTGGAGAAGCTCTTGGTCAAGGATGTCGATGCGGCGCTGGCGAATCCCGATGTCGCTGCGAAGCTTGTTGCCGAGGCGATCAGTGATTTGACTGGTCCCGGCGAGATTTCCTGCGGAGCCGAGCTTGCAGCTGCGCTCAAAGCTCAGCTCGCAGCGCAGAAGAATTTCACCGTCGCTCTTGACGATTCGCTCGGCACCGGCTTCACCGTGAAGTTGGACGGTGGTCGCGTCGAACATGCCTTTACCGGTGCGGCTGTTTCGGAGGAGCTTGCCAAGCGTCTGCGTCCCGATCTCGCGAAGTTAGTCAAGTGAGGTTCGTGGTTCGTGATTCGTGGTTCGTGGTTCGTTTAAATGAGCGTTGATTACATAGTTTCGAGCTTGCCGACGCTGAGCTTCGATCAACCCGCGCCGATGACGTGGGAGAAGTTCGTGCAGATAGCCGGGGATGCGGAATCCTTTTCGCTCCCCCGGGAATGGTCCGATCTCGAGACCCAGCTCCGCAATGCGGTTGCCGAAGCGCGCGGCGGAGAGAAGTACAAGCGCGCCGCCAGGGGGTGCTCGCTTTACTGGAAGAACCGCGTGCTCATGTGCTTTCAGGAGCGGGATCCGATGAAGCGCGAAGATGCGCTGGACCGCGTGTGGTGGGATGCCGCGGGTGAGCTTACTCCGCCGACTTCGCCCCTCGGGAAGGGCGCTCTCGCGACCTATGCGGTCCGGCTCAAGATCGCGCTCAAGCGGTCCGCGGTCTCCCGGGAAGTCGGCAACGCCGCCTTCGACCGCCTTACCGCCGCCACCAGAAAAGAATTTTAACCAATCTGGTAAGACTATCATCTACCAATTATTAATTACCAACTTCTTATGACTTCAGGCAAGATCGTTGCAGTAAACGGAAACATGATCACGGTCGCGTTCGATGACGCGGTCGCTCAGAACGAGGTCGGTTACGCCGTATGCGGCGATAAGCGCCTGATGGCGGAGATCGTCCGTGTCCGCGGCACCCGCTGCGATATGCAGGTGTTCGACTCGACGACGGACCTGATGGTCGATGATAAGGTCGAGTTCACTGGCGAGCTGCTGGCCGCCGAGCTCGGCCCGGGTATGCTCGCGCAGGTCTATGACGGACTTCAGAACCCCCTCGCGGAGTTGGCGAAGGAGGCGGGCAAGATCTCGAAGGACGCCGAGTACTTTCTGCAGCGCGGCATGTACCTAAAGGGGCTTCCCCGTGACCGGAAGTGGGACTTTCATCCGATCGCCAAGGTCGGCGACAAGGTTACGGCCGGCGACTTCCTCGGCTGGGTCACCGAAGGCATCTTCGACAACAAGACGATGC
>CAMGEN010000084.1:0-5125 GCA_946055075.1 uncultured Verrucomicrobiota bacterium
AGAAGGAGCTTTCATTCCCGCTCAAATGGACGACGATTGCGCAGTGCTTCCGCTATGAACGCATGACCAAGGGCCGTAAGCGCGAACACTATCAGTGGAATGTAGACATCATCGGCGAGGATTCGATTCTCGCCGAGGTCGAGGTGATCGGTGCCGCTTGTGATGCGCTCCGCCGAATGGGTCTCTCGTCGAAGGATTTTAAGGTTCATGTCTCTTCGCGCAAGTTCTTAGGCGAGCTGCTAGCGCAGAGCGGCATTGCCGCAGAGAAGCACGCCCAGGTCTTCCTCGCGCTTGATAAGCGCGGCAAGATGCCCGACGAAGAGATCGCCGCAATGCTAAAGGACGGCGGGCTGACCGATGACGAGGTGAAGGCGACGTTCGCGATCATGGAGACGAAGTCGTACGAGGCGTGTCCCGAGCTCTGCGAGCTCTTCCGTCTTGCCGAGATTGCCGGTTTCGCTGATTGCCTTCAGTTCGACATCTCTGTCATCCGTGGGCTCTCCTACTATACGGGTATTGTTTTCGAGTGCTTTGACACCGCTGGCGAGTTCCGTGCGATCTTCGGTGGCGGGCGTTACGACAATTTGCTTACGACGATCGGCGGAGAGCCCACTTCGGCGGTTGGTCTCGGTTTTGGCGATGTCGTTGTTACCGAACTTTTGAAGTCGCGCCTCGGCGAAAATGCCGCGGCCGCCAAGAAGGGCGTAGCCGTCGGCTTCATGTTCCCCGAACAGCGCGATGCGGCGGTGAAACTTGCCGCGAAGCTTCGTAAGGAAGGTGAGATCGTTAACCTGTCGCTTAAGAATCAGAAGCCAAAGAAATTCTTTTCGCACGCGGATCAGAGCGGCGCGGCCAAGGCCGTGTTCCTCGGTCCTGACGATGTTGAGAAGGGTGTTGCTCGCATCAAGAACCTTGAAACTCGTGAGGAGTCCGAATTAAGCCTAGATTGATATTTGCGTTCGTTGTCGCGGCTTTCGCCGCCACGCTCTTCGCTGATTCTGAGAAGAGTGCGAATGCGATTATCCGTTTGTTGAACTCCCGCGCAGCCGGAAGTCAGCGGGCATATGAGGAAGCGGCTCGCGTAGTGCGTGAAGATGCTGAGAAGGGTCGTGCGCTTCAACGGTTCTTGCTCGCGATCCTTTCTCGGGATGTTAATGCGCCAGATGCGGCTCGGTTGAGCGAGCGTCAACGTGAGGAGTATCTTGCGTCTCGTGAGAAGATTCGCAAGTTGGCGGAAACGAACGGCAATCCGTTGGCATTGTATCTGCTGTCAATGGAAAGCGGCGATATTGGGCAGCTTGAGCGGGCGGCTTCTGGCGGTAATGTGCAGGCGCTTAACGCGCTGGGCACGCTAAGACTGACCGAGGTGGAGTCTGATGCCGCTATTTCGCCTGCTGTCGCCGAGGAGGCTCGTAGTAAAGCGTATGGGTGTTTCAAGCGCGCATCGGATCAAGGTGATGTCAATGGCCTCTACAACCTCGGGGTCTGTCTCATGAACGGATACGGGTGTACGCGGGATGGTAAGAAGGCGTTCGACTGTTTCCGGGTGGCGGCCGAGGCGGGACACGCGGAGGCGATTAATAATCTGGGTGGATTCTTTCGAGACGGAGTATTGGTGCGTAAGGATCTCAGGTTGTCTGTAGCCTGGTTCCATAAGAGTGCGGAAATGCGCAATGAGTACGGGATTCTTAATTATGCGCAGGCACTTTTGTCTGGCGAGGGGGTCAAACCGGATCATGTTAGCGCCGCGAAGTTGCTCCGTTATCTGTCTGAGGATCGGAAACATCCAGAGGGAATGTGTATGTATGGGATGTGTTTGCTACGCGGTGTAGGTGTGGGTAAGGATGAGGTTGCTGCATTCGAATGGTTCCGGAAGAGCGCGGAGGCGGGATTGCCGATGGCGATGAACAATCTGTCCGATTGCTACGAATCGGGATCTGGAGTTGGAGTCGATCATGTTAAGGCGTTGGAGTGGAAGATGCGTGCTCGTGCAGCGTCTGGGGATCGTGCAGCTGCGGAATGGGTTCGAAATTCCTTGAAGATGGAGGCGAAATGAGGGTGTTGCTGTTGGGAGATGTCGTCGGTGGGGCGGGGCGTCAGATGCTGAAGAAGCACTTAAAGAAGGTCCGCGCTGAAAAGGGGATTGATATCGTAGTGGTTAATGCGGAGAACTGTGCCTCAGGGAGTGGCATCACCGCTGCGCTCGCCAAGGAAGTGTTTGGATTCGGGGCGGATGTGATCACGCTCGGCGATCACACCTGGGGACAGAAGGAATTTGCGGGTGAAATCGGCAAGGTTGAGAATCTGGTACGCCCTGCGAATTATGCTTCTGAATGTCCCGGCAAGGGATGGACGCTTGTGAATCTTCCGGTGGGGCAGATCGCAGTCGTCAATGTGCAGGGGCGAGTCTTCATGAATCCGGTCGATTGTCCGTTCAAGACGATGGATCGTGTTCTTGCCGAGATCCCGAAGAATGTGCCGGTATTCGTGGATTTCCACGCCGAGGCCACGAGCGAGAAGAATACGTTAGGGCATTATCTCGATGGACGGGTCACGGCGGTGGTTGGAACGCATACCCACGTTCAGACCTCGGACGCGATGCTGCTGCCGAAGGGGACGGCGTACCTGACCGATCTCGGCATGTGCGGTCCGTACATATCGTCGATAGGAAGGGATCTCGCGCCGGTTACGAAGAAGTTCGTCACCGGTATGCCTTCGCGCTTCGAGGTCGCGACCGGTCCCTGCACGATGGAAGGCGCACTCGTCGAATTCAATCTGGCGACGAAGGAGGCGTCGTCAATTGAAACGTTCAGAATCCGTGAATAAGGCCGTCATCGAAGTCGCGGAGTTGGTTAAGGAAGCTGGCGGACGGGCGCTGCTGGTCGGCGGCTGCGTCCGCGACCATCTGCTCGGCGGCGCTCCTAAGGATTTCGATATCGAGGTCTATGGGCTTTCTCCGGAGACGCTCAAGTCCACGCTCGCCAAGAAGTTTGATCTCGATCTCGTCGGCGCTTCGTTCGGCGTCATCAAACTGCACGGACACGACATTGACGTGGCGTTGCCGCGTCGGGAGACGAAGCTCGGAGAGGGACATCGTGCGTTCGAGATCGAATATGATCCGCACTTGCCGATAGAGGAGGCCTCTGCACGTCGCGACTTCACGGTCAATGCGATATACATGGATCCGCTTACCGGTGAGGTCATCGATCCCTGGAACGGCCGCGCCGACCTGGAGCGCGGAATCCTCCGCCATGTTTCGGAACACTTCCGCGAGGATCCGCTGCGCGTTCTCCGGGGTATGCAGTTCGTCGCAAGGTTCGATCTAACTGCCGCGCCGGAGACCGTCGCGGTATGCCGCTCGATGACTCCGGAGGGGCTCGCTCAGGAGCGGCTGATGGGCGAATGGTCCAAGCTGCTCTTGCAGGGGAAACGGATTTCCAAGGGACTGAATTTCCTTCGGGACGTCGGATGGGTGAGGTATTATCCCGAGCTTGAAGCGCTCATCGGTTGCGAACAGGCTCCCGAGTGGCATCCGGAAGGTGACGTTTGGAATCACACGCTTTGTTGTCTCGACGCCTTTGCCGCAGAGCGGCAGGAAAGAGCGAGAAATGAGGAATTAGGCATACTTCATAATTCTCCAGAGGAGGACCTCATCGTCGGTCTCGCCGTCCTCTGTCACGATTTCGGCAAGCCCCTCTGCTCGCGCTATGATCCGGTCAAGAAGCGTATCCGTTCGCTTGGACACGACGAGGCAGGGGTCGAGCCGACGCTGTCATTCCTGCGGCGGCTTACGAACGAGGACCGGCTGTTGAAGGAGGTGCCGCCGCTTGTGAGGATGCATATGCGTCCGTTCGCGATGTGGCGTGACCAGTCGTCCGACGGCGCAATCCGCCGTCTCGCGGCGAAGGTGGTCCGCATTGACCGCCTCTGCCGTGTCGCCGCGGCAGATGACGCCGGACGGCCGCCGGTTCCGCGCGATCCGACCTCGTATCTGTGGCTCGCCGAGCAGGCCCGTCGGCTCGAGATCGAGGCTTCGGCGCCTAAGCCGATCGTGATGGGACGGCATCTGGTCGAGTTCGGAATGAAGCCTGGACCGGACTTCAAGCGCATTCTCGACCGCTGTTTCGAAGCCCAGCTGGACGGCGAGTTCTCGGATCTCGAGTCCGGCCTCGCGTTTCTGCGCCGGCTTGTCCGCTGACGGAGGAGAAGATGAAGGTCCTCGCGCTGCTTCTGGGAACATTAGCGTCGGTCCGCCCGGTCCCGCAGGGTTCGATATTCGAGGTGTGGTGACGTGAGCGAAAGACATGCGTATATCCTCTGGGATTGGAACGGAACTCTGCTCGACGATATCGAAGCCGAGGTCGGTTCCCTTAACGTGATGCTTGCGCGGCGAGGTCGTGATCCGGTGACGACCGAGTTCTTCCGTCAGCGCTTCGCGTTCCCGGCGCGAGACTTCTACCGGCTCGTCGGGATGGATGTCCCGGATGAGGAATGGGATGCGCTTGCGAAGGAGTATCACGACACGTATCATGCGCAGTCATACGGACTCAACCGCGGCGCTTTTGCCGCGCTCGAGATGGTGAGGGAGAAGGGGGCGGGGCAGTCCGTCATCTCGGCTCTTCATCAGTATTATCTCGATCTCGAGACGGACCGGTACGGCGTGCGGCCGTTCATGGACCATATCTACGGCGTTGACAATTTCGACGGAGGGTCAAAGCTCATCCGCGCTCGAGAATTGTTGCGCGAAATGACCTCCGATCCCTATTCCACATTCCCCGTTTCCCTGTCTTCCTATGTCCTCATCGGCGACTCGATTCATGATTTCGAGGTTGCGAAGGAGCTTGGAATCAAGTGTGTCTTGTTTTCCGGCGGAAGTCATTCCCGTGCCCGTCTGGAGCGTTTCGCGCCGGTCGGCGATACGCTCGTTGAATGTGTTCGCATAGCACTCCAGATGTCTGCAATGTGCGGTTAACTTGTACTCGGTCAAGACCGCGCCAGCGAACTTACTGCGCTTACGCTGCTATTGCTAATTAGGCAAATACGTTTATCAGCTCGAGAAGGCGCTGGCTTCCACCCTTATCCCACTTTTTTGAATTGATGCACGCAAAGCTTTCGAGCCGGGGGC
>CAMGEN010000085.1:0-4545 GCA_946055075.1 uncultured Verrucomicrobiota bacterium
CGAGGTGGCGGGAGTCGCCGCCTTCGCGGAGCTCGCGAAGAAGAGCAACAACACGCTGTTCATCTGAGCGGCTGACGGCACAAGACGCATTAGAGCATTCTGTTGCGTCCGTTGCGAATAGCGACGATTAAGAAATCCCCGGTCTGCCATTACGGCTGATCGGGGATTCGTTATTTTTGTCATGGTGCTGGCGCGTTATGAAACGGAATCGTCCGATAGCAGCCGAAGTAGTCTCTCGTTGACAGTATCGTTCGTTGCGGCCTCGACCTGTTCTTCGGCGATGTCGAGAAGAACTGGACATTCTCCGCATACGTCGACGCCGATGACGCACTCGTGTTCGAGAATGTCGCGGAGATGAGATTGGAGAGTCGCTAAGGGAACATGGCCTTGATCCCAGTTGGTTTGTACGGACTGACGAGAAAGTATGTCTTTGTCGATTGAGATGTAGACCGGCCCCCTGATGTGTTCTTCGGCGAAGGTGACCCAGTCCGGATGCGCGTCAAGAATTGTCTCGTTAAAGAAGCGAATGCGGTGTTTGAGATTGTTCGGAACCGCAGCGATGGATCGCTCGGACGGGCCGATCACGAGGACGCGGCGCAACAAGCGGTTCTCCGACACCTCATTCGCGATCCATCCGCCACAGGAGAGTACGCTCGGTCCCCATGTTGGCGGCTGGGCGTCGGAGTGGTGGTCGAAGACGATAAGATTGAAGGGCTCGCGGATCTTCTCCGTCCAGAATTTCGTCACATAGTGATGGTTGCCGTTGTCGATGAAATGGATGCCGTCCGGGGAAAAGGGTGCGATGATTCGCCGGATTGCGGCGGCTCCCTGCGCATCGCAATAGCAGTCCGTGCCGTTTAGATGTGTGCAGTCGAGTCGGACGATGCTGGGCTGATGTGCGAAACGCTCAAGCCCGTAGACGCCCGAGAAGTCCATGACGATGACAGGAAGCCGTCGGTTTGCACCGGCGGCTTGCGTATCATGCGCTGTGGACACGCCGATCATTGGATCTCGATCTGCTTCGGTTGCGACTCGGCGCGTTTCTTGATGATCACGGTGAGTACGCCGTTCTCCATCTTCGCGACGAGTGTCTTTGGATCGGCCATTTCGGGAAGGTCCGCGCTGATCGCGTAATTGGTTCGCTCGAACTCGGCGGCTCCCTGCTTGAATCCCGCGGGATTCTGGAATTTCGCGTGGGTCTTCAGCGTGAGCGTCTTGCCGTCCATGTGGAGTTCGGCGTCTTCCTTGCCGATGCCGGGCACTTCGATCCTCAGTTCGTACTCATCCGGCTTCTCGGTGAGCGTTGCCGTCGGAACCACAAACTTCTCCTCGTTCATTTTGAATCTCCTTTCGTCAAATTACTGAATCGTGATTTTCTTGACGCCCGCCGCTTCGGCCTTTGGAAGCTCGATGCGGAGAATGCCGTTCGTGAACTTCGCGTTTGCCTTCTCGCCGTTGACCCTGAAGGGCAGTTCCAGGCGTCGGCTCCAGGTCGGCGTCGGCTTTTCGGCAGGTTTGCCATCCTCACCGACGGTTTCTGCGGGCTTGTCAGCGATGATGACGGCCTGCGGCTCGAGTGAGAGCTCGACATCCTTTGCGCTCTTGCCCGGAAGCTCGAGGTCGATCAGCACGGCGTCGTCATCCAAGAACACGTTCACGGGCGGAAACCGTCCGGCGGCGCGTGCCCTCATGCTCCTGAACGTCCGGCTTCCCGTATCGAGAAGATCGTCCAGAAAGCCCCACGGATCCATAGTCATCAATGTGTTCATGTTCTTTTGTTTCCTTTCTCTTTGCCAACGACAGCAATAGAGCAAAGGGCGTGCCAACCATGTTGAGAGGTCGGCAGGTGCGTATTTGAGACAATGTGACGCGGTTTGCGTGACAGTTGTTACCACAATCGCAATTTCCCTCCGGGGAAATTGGTATAATTCTCGCAAATCTTGAACATGTGATTGTGAATATGAAACAAGAGGGACTTGAACGTTTTGTGGAAGCCCAGGAGGGTGATTACGAGGATGCGCTGGCGGAGATTCGCGCAGGCGAGAAGCAGAGCCACTGGATCTGGTATGTGTTTCCGCAGATGAAGGGCCTTGGAATGAGCTGGACTTCTGAGTTCTATGGAATCGCCGATCTTGACGAGGCGAAGGCGTATCTGGCGCATCCTGTCCTCGGTGCGAGACTACGGGAGATTACGGCGGCTATTCTCCAACACCGGCGCGAGTCGGCGAGGAAGATTCTTAGCTACCCTGATGACCTCAAGGTCTGCTCCTGCATGACGCTCTTCGACGCAATCGAACCGAACGGCATCTTCGCCGAAGTGCTGGACGTGTTCTACGGTGGTAAAAGGGACGATCTGACAATCGGACTGTTGCGAAAGGGCAATGCGGAATAGATGACGTGCCGCGTCACACAGGAGGCGCTTGCCGACTACAAGGTCCATGCGATAAGTGGTCGCGTGGTCGTGTTCGATACCGAGACAACGGGGATTTCGCGTGATGACGAGATCGTCCAGCTTTCGGCGGCGGAGTATGTGTGCGGGGAGCTGACGCGGACGCTCGATCTCTATGTGACACCGACATGCTGCATCCATCCGGAGGCCGAGGCGGTGCATCATATCACGATGCCGTTCCTCATCGAACACGGCATCTCGCCGACGGAAGCGCTCGACCGATTCTTCGAGTTTCTCGGGCGCGACGCGCTGCTCGTTGCACACAACATCCACTTCGACTTTCG
This sequence comes from uncultured Verrucomicrobiota bacterium, assembly GCA_946055075.1. Lineage (GTDB taxonomy): Bacteria > Verrucomicrobiota > Kiritimatiellia > RFP12 > UBA1067 > UBA1067. The sequence goes on from CAMGEN010000085.1 coordinate 2,734, forward strand.
GATGCTTCAGAACGAGTGCCGCAAGTTCGAGTACAGGGCCGATCCTGACGAGCTGTCGTTCTGCGACACCATTGCGTTGGCGAAGAAGCTCGCGCCCGGACACGAACACTACAATCTTGCCTATCTCATTGAGGCGATGGGCTTGGAAGGCGTAAACAGTCACAACGCCCTCGATGACACGCTGGCGTGCGGGACGCTCTTCTTCGATCTCGTGCGAAGGATTCCGACCGAGGGCGAGTGCATTTACGATCCCGTCAGCGAATAGCATCGCTTGCGCGGTAGTCATTTCACAAAAGCAACCAGAGATTCCAAAACCCTGATTTTTCGCGATGAGTGAGCGGCGTCTTGTCCGCGTGCGGGCTCGGGCCGGGGCTTGTCAATAGCTCCGGCCCGAAATTTATTTCTTAACTTTTTTCACATTCCCCCCCCCCCTTGACTTTTGCCGAAATAGTAGGTAGTAATTACCTACTATTAACTTAAAGAAGACAGATCGGGCGAGGATCTCAAGGCTTGCCGCGCGGCTGAGGTAGTATCGTTCCTGTCCGGCTACCGGAGTCTCCTGAATCCGGTCTTCGGGACGATTCGCAAGAGTCGCGATCCCGACAGGATCCTTTACGACGGAGCGGCTCTCGTCGACCAGGTGCGCCATCTGGTCAGGGGGAAGTACTTCGACTGCGCCAGGCTCCGAGGGAACGTCGTCATCGCCCTGGACGGCAGCAAGCAGGAGAAGATCAGGGGCTGCACGTTCGGCGGACGCAGGAGTCTGCGCTTCGTGCTGGAGGCGAAGATCATCACTCCGTGGGGCTGGGCGATACCCGTGATGTCGGAACCGATCAGGCCTTGGACCACGGACGAGGAGAAGCAGGACTGCGAGTATCACGGCTTCGTGCGGCTGGCCAGACGGCTCAAGGAGACCTTTCCGCATCTCGGCATCTGCATCGTCGGCGATTCGCTCTACGCGTGTTCGTCGGTCATGAAGATATGCGACGACTACAACTGGGACTACATATTCACCTTCAAGGAGGGACGCACCCCCAAGGCCTATTCGGATTCTAGCGAGCTCATGAAGGCGTTCCCGGGCAACGGCGGGAGGATCGTTAACCACAATGCGCACGGCAAGCCCTTCGACGGCGGGGCGGTGACGTGGGCTAACGGCGTCGAGATCTCCAACGGCACGGACGACAGCGTGAGCTTCAATGTCGTCGGCGTGGAGGCCTCGGACGGCGAGGGTTCGGTCGAGGTCACGTATTCCGGACGGTTCGCGACGAGCCTGAGCGTCGAGGACGCGGAACAGGCGGCGGAGATCGTCAGATGGGGGCGGCAGCGCTGGAACATCGAGAACAACTTCAAGGTCGATAAGCACGACGGGTTCGGGCTCGAGCACAATTTCTGCAATAAGGCGCGCGCAAGCAGGAACTTCTATTTGCTGATGCAGATCGCGAACAACCTGTGGCAGGTGTTCTATCCGGGGCACCTGTCGCGGCTCAAGCGTCGTTACAGGAAGGTGGCGCAGACGGAATGGGTGTCGATCATCCGCGAGGCGTTCCACAGAGTCGGTATCTCGTCGTTTGACGATGTCCCGAGGCGGTATCTGTCGCGCGAACTGATGATGTAATCGGGCAACGGGCGGTCGGGCGGCCTGGTATCCTGTCCGAGGCGGATCCGACAGTATCCTGCCGGACGGTCTCGTATTGCCTCGAATGGCGACAGCGGCCTTGAACCGGTATCGACATTTGCTCGCAGAGCGGAAATAGCGTTCGGCAGAATCAGGGATGGGGGATGATTTGGAATTTCTGTATGATAAGGGTGTGA
>CAMGEN010000086.1:0-4300 GCA_946055075.1 uncultured Verrucomicrobiota bacterium
ATTATTATACGCTATTTCTCGTCAAAAATCAACCATTTGTTGTGACAGAGCCTTCCAAAAATGAATCGGCGTGGATCGTGTCGAAGCGGACTTCCGCCCCTGGTAACGATATTGTGGTAGAGCGGTTGCAATACGGGAAAAGAAACTTGAAAATCCAAAGACAAGGCCTCACCTACCACGGAAAAGCAGCGAGGACGTCAATGCGGTGAACGGCGCGACAAGAACCAATCCGAACGAGCCAACGAAGGTCTTCACGAGTTCCGCCGACACAAGTGTCGAATTGAGGAAATCCAATGGTGCGGTTCCCTGCGCCGCAAACACCATCAAGAGAGTAAGATAGCCGCCTGAATAGGCGAGAAGCAACGTAGTAGTCATCGTACCGACTACCGCCCTTCCCATGCGCAGTCCAGAAAGAAGAAGCTCGCGCCGTGGAAGCGAAGGATTGTGATGCGCTACTTCAGCGACACCCGAGGAAATATCCATCGCCAGATCCATTACCGCGCCCGACGAAGCGAGTACGATCGCGCCGATGAAGAGATCCTGCAGATTCAGGAATTCATAACCGGAGTAAAGCAACGCCTGCGAGAACGGCATCGTGGCGCCATTGACGTTCATCACCCGTCCAAAGAAATGCGCGAGACCGAGCGACGCCACCACGCCGAGCATCGCCCCCAGGAAAGCGCTAGCGCCCTTCTTGCTCCAACCCGCGACGAGATACATGACCACCGCGGTCAGCACCGCAACGGTGATGAATGAAACCGTGGACGCGTGCCAGCCGGCGAGACAGAGCGGAATCAGGAGCTTCCAGACGGCGAAGCTGCTGAAGACAAAACTGAAAAGCGCCTTCGCACCGGTCCAGCCGCCGAAAAGCGCGAGCAGAATGCAGAAACCGCCGAAAAGCGCCGAACCCCAGCCGAGACGCCAATGATCGCGGGCGACGAGGACCGAATCGGACTTAAGATCATCCGGGACCACCACCAGCGCGCTGTCGCCGACCTTGAACTTCTTGTCAAGATCCATCTGGGCGCGGATTTCGTTCTCCGCGGCGAAAACGCCGCGCTCGCCGAGATCGACCTTGAGATGCTGAGTACCGTACTCGAGGAGTCCGTGAAGCGACAGCGCCGAATCATCGACTTCGACTACCTTCGCGACCGCGGTAGAATGTCCGTCATTCGCAAGCGTCTTCGGGCCGGGTGCAAACCACAGCGCCACACATGCGCAGGCGAGAACAACTGGCGGAACAAAGAACGTTACGATTCCTTTGTTCAACCTCAACCTCCGACCTTCAACCCATCATATAACCGCAAGGGTCGCGTCAAGGGACGCGAGATCGGCGACGTTGGCCGTGACCAGAGCCGCATCGATCTTCTTGATGAGCCCCGAAAGCACCTTACCGGGACCGAACTCGACGAACGTATCGCAGCCCATCGCCTTCGCCTCTTCGACGTCAGCCGCCCAATTGGTCGTGCCGGTTACCTGCTCGAGCATCATACGCTTGATCTCGGCGGGGTCGGACGAATGGGGCTTGCCGGTGACGTTGGAAAGCACAGGGAACTGCGGAGCCTTGAATTCGACCGTATCAAGTACCGCCGCGAGTTTCTCGCGGGCAGGAGCCATGAAAGGAGAATGGAACGCTCCGGCGGTGGCAAGCGGAATCGCACGCTTGATGCCGAGTTCCTTCGCCTTCGTCGCGGCCGCGGCGATCGCGTCCTTGGAGCCAGAGAGGACCTGCTGCGCGGCGGAGTTGATGTTCGCGACCGTGCAACCGGTCGCTTCACAAAGCGCCTTGAGCTGGTCGGATGTCGCGCCGACGATAGCAATCATACCAGACGGCGCCGCTTCGCAGGCCTCCTGCATGAAGCGACCGCGAGCCTCAAGCACCTTGAGGGTCGAATCGAAATCAAGAACTCCCGCGGCGCAGAGCGCGCCCCACTCGCCGAGGGAAAGACCCGCGGCGCAGTCGAACTTGACCTCTTTGCGCTTCTTAAGCGCGAGAAAAGCGGCGTAACTGGTGACGAAAATCGCAGGCTGGGCGATATTGGACTTCGTAAGCTCCTCTTGCGGACCTTCAAAGCAGATCTTCTTGAGGTCGAAGCCGAGAACGGCATTCGCCTTGTCGAAGAGATCCATGATCTTCGGATCCGACTCAGCGAAATCCTTGCCCATGCCGGGAACCTGGGCACCCTGTCCGGCGAAAACGCAGCAGTTCTTCATTTTCAAAACCCTTTCAAAATGGGAAATCAGTCTTTAAACGTGACAACGCCCTTACCCTTACGGATGACGCCGATTACGCTGTAGGGCTGGTGCTGAGCCTTGAGAATATTAGTGGCCTTCGCAAGCGCACGCTTCGGGATAATCACCACGAAACCGATGCCCATATTGAAGACGCGGTACATCTCGTCATGATCAACCTTGCCCTGACGCTCGATGAACTTGAAGATGGTCGGCACTTCCCACGAAGCGCGGTCGATTTCGGCGTTGACGGCCTTGGGGAGGACACGCGGAATGTTATCCTGGAATCCGCCGCCGGTGATATGGGCCATGCCGTTGATCGGAATCTTTTTCTCGAGCAACTTGGAGACGGGCTTAAGGAAGCTCTTATGGATCGCGAGCAACGCGTCACCGAAGGTCTGATTCGTACCGGGAAGCTTATCCTTCCAGGAATACTGGCAGAGATCGAAAATCACGCGACGGGCGAGCGAAAAACCATTAGTCTGAAGCCCACCGGAAGGAAAACCGAGAATCACATCTCCAGCACGAATCGACTTACCGGTGATGATCTTCGACTTCTGGACACAACCGACGATCGTACCTACAAGATCATATTCACCGACCGGATAAAGGCCAGGCATTTCGGCGGTTTCGCCGCCGAGAAGCGCCATCTTGTTCTCCTTGCACGCCTTGCAAAGCCCCGAGACGACGCTCTTGAAGACCATTGGGTCGACCTTCGCCGTACCCACATAGTCCATGAAAAAGAGCGGCTGGGCACCCATCACCAAAATATCATTCACGCAATGGTTGACGATATCCTGACCGACGGTGTCGTGACGATTCATCATCGCCGCGACCTTAAGCTTGGTACCCACGCCGTCCGCCGAAGAGACCAAGACCATATCCTTGCCCTTCGGAACCTTATGGAGCCCGCCGAACGCGCCGATGTTACCGATCACGCTCGGGGTCTTGGTCGAAGCGACCATCTGCTTGATTGATGCCACCGCCCCCATCTTAACATCAATGTCAACACCAGCAGCGGCATATGCGGACTTGGTCTTACCTTCGGCCATATAACTCCTTTTTAAACTAAGATTTCAAATTAAATCATGAATTACGAATGCGGATTCAGCCCTTCATTCGCAATTCATGATTAGCAACACTCGGTTTTACGATTACTTGCCGAGCTTGTTGTTCGAACCAAGGACCTTCACAATCTTGTGAATGTAAAGTTCCTTCATCGCCTCACGAGCCGGAGTAAGGTACTGACGAGGATCGAAATGACCCGGATTCTCGGCGAAGTGCTTGCGAATCGCGGCAGTCATCGCAAGACGGCTGTCGGAATCGATGTTGATCTTGCAGACGGCGCTCTTCGCGGCCTTACGGAGCTGCGCTTCAGGAATACCAACCGCGTCAGGGAGCTTGCCGCCGAACTTGTTGATCGTGTCGACGTGTTCCTGCGGGACGCTGGACGAACCGTGAAGGACGATCGGGAAGCCAGGAAGCTTCTTCTCAACGGCCTTAAGGACGTCAAACGCGAGCGGCGGCGGAACGAGCTTGCCCGTCTTGGGGTCGCGCGTGCACTGCTCGGGCTTGAACTTGTAGGCGCCATGGGAGGTGCCGATGGAGATCGCGAGAGAATCGCAGCCAGTCTTGGTCGCGAATTCGATCACTTCCTCGGGCTTGGTGTAGTGGCTCTCTTCAGCCTGAACCTCGTCTTCAACGCCAGCGAGGACGCCAAGCTCGGCTTCAACAGTGACGTCATGCTTGTGAGCGTAGGCGACGACCTTCTTGGTGAGCTTGATGTTATCCTTGAAAGCGAGGGAGCTACCGTCGATCATGACGGACGAGAAACCGCTGTCGATGCAGCTCTTGCAAGTCTCGTAGCTGTCACCATGGTCGAGATGAAGAACGATCTCCGGCTTCTTGCAGCCGAGTTCCTTAGCATACTGAACGGCACCTTCGGCCATGTAACGAAGAATAGTGGGGTTCGCGTACTTGCGTGCGCCCTTCGAGACCTGCATAATAACGGGGGACTTCGTCTCGACCGCCGCCTGGACGATGGCCTGCATCTGCTCCATCGTGTTGA
>CAMGEN010000087.1:0-4255 GCA_946055075.1 uncultured Verrucomicrobiota bacterium
GCACGTCCTTTTCGGGAAGGGGCGCGGCAGGCCTGAAATTTTGGGGAGACTCCAGTCTTGATGCGCTTGATTCTGTCGGCATAATGTGATACAATCATTAACGATTGTAATACAGGAGGTGTTATGACGACGATGATTACGGCGAGAGTGGATAGTGAAAAAAGGAAAGCGGCCGAGAAGGTGTTTGACGAGGTTGGTCTTACGACTTCGGCGGCGGTGAATATCTTTATTTGTGCGGTTGCTGCCAGCGGAGGGATTCCTTTTGCGGTTGGCAATCAGATGATGGCGGCGGGAATGTCGCGTTGGAATGGCAATGTGAGGACGTTTGCGGAGGATGACGAGGAGTCAAAGTTTCGTGCTCGCCGCGCATCCGAGTTCCGGCGTCTGATCGAGTCGTTGCCGAAGTCAGGCAGAAGCACGCCTTATCAGTTCAGCCGCGATGACGCCAATTTCCGTGAATCGGGGAGCGCGAAATGAGATTCTTCGATTCGAACGTTTTGATTTATGCGGTTGATGACGCTGATCCGCGTCGTCAGACGATCGCTAAGGAGTTGATCGCTCACGCGATGACTATAAATCGGGATGGGGTCGTTTCCACGCAGGTAATACAGGAGTTCTGTTGTGTTGCCAAACGTAAACTCGGCTTGCCGCGGGAGAAACTGGATGCGCTGCTTGATTATTTCAGGGATCTTTGGGCTATTGATGTTACCTATGATCTTGTCAGGCATGCATTGTATGTCGCTGAGGAATATGGAATCCAGTTTTACGATGCGCTGATTGTTTCGGCGGCGGAGCGACTGGGTTGTAACGAGATTGTCAGCGAAGATCTCAACGCTGGGCAGATGTATCGCGGAATGGTGGTCATCAATCCGTTCAAGCAGTAGCGCGACAGCTGTTTTGCGAAATTCTTGCGGGCGCTCTCGTCCGAGTATAATGATTTCGTTTTTTGCTTGCTTTGCGGCGAGAACAATGCTATTATAGCGATAATAGTAAAATAGTTATGGAGCATTTATGAAGAAACTGTCGTTGCTGTTCGCCGCGATTGTGGCGGTTGTGTCGTTCACTCTCCGCGCTGCGACTGAGGTCGCGACCGCCAAAGAACTTGCCGTGGCGATTACCGGCGCGGCAACAGATGATATCAAGCTTACGGCGGATATCGACTGCACTGGGTGGACGACCTGTGCCTTCTCCGGCACGCTCGATGGCGACGGGAAGACGATTACGGGGCTGACGGTGCCGCTCTTCGGAACTGTCAGTGGAAACGCGACGATTAAGAATCTCGTTGTCAGCGGGGCGGCTGTTTCGTCGGAAACGGCGGATATCGGCATTGTTGCTACGACGATGACGGAAGGGTCGTTTGTCATTCAGAACATCTCCTTTGTCAATTGCTCGCTGTCGTTGAAGTCGAAGACTGGCGGCATGGTCGTCGCGAAGTTAACGACGGCGACGACGGCACTGCTGTCGAATTGCTCGATGGACGATTCCTGCAAGGTGACTGTGCGCGCGGGTGCGTATGTCGGCGGTCTCTTCGGTTCTGTTACCGCCAATGGTGATGGCGCGGAGGTTACGATTTCCAATTGCGTTTCACGCGGAACGCTGACGATTAATGACTGGACGAACCAGGGGGCTGGAATCGTTAACGGCATCTATCCGAAGATGGCCAAATATACCCACCATGCCTACGTGAATGTCTATGATTGCACGAATTACATGAGTGCTGCGGCTAACGGTGCGAATGGCAATTTGGGCGGCGTCGTTCGCTATGCCGAGGGCGGCACGGACAGCATCAACGGCAACATTCGCATCGCTCGGTGCGTCAACTATGGAAATCTTACCGTCAAGAGCCCTCAAAGCGAGACGGGCGGCATCATTTCCGGCATCAAGAACTGCGGTGCGGAAATAGTCGATTGCGTGAATTACGGAAACATCTCGCATACTGGTGGCTCAAAAGCCGCCGGGGGTGTCGTTGGTTCGGTGAATTCCATCATCAAGGATTCGTTTGCTATGATCGGTTGCGCAAATCTCGGTAGCGTAACTGGTACGGATGCCGGTGGCTTGATTGGCGATATCTCACAGTCCTCGTGTACCGGTTATACGATTCTGTCGTCGTTTAATCGTGGAACGATCACCAATAGTCGCGATGGATTTCTGCCGGGTCAGGCGATTGGATATCTCAAGTCCACGGTTGCTTATCCGTCCATTACGATTTCAGGGTCGGCATTCATGTCGGATACACTTATCGGCGGCATGATCGCCGGCGCCTTGGTTCCGACATTGATTACAGAATCGAATGTTGATGCCGCAACCTCGGAAGGGCTTGTCAGCGGTGCTGATCTCGAGTCTCTCAACGCGTATAATGATGACTGCAATCTTTGGAAGCAGGGCTCGTCTACGCCGATTCTCAAGATTATGGCGGATGAAGCGGCGCCAGATACGATTACGGCGACTTTCGTTGATGCCGAGGATTTCGAGTTGGTTGTGCTTAAGACATGCGTCATTCTCCGTGGCGGCACTCCGATTCCGCCGTCGACGCCCGAGCATGACGGATACACCTTTACTGGGTGGTCTCCGGAAACATTCTCGGACTTGACTTCTGATACGGTTATTACGGCCGTCTATATGAGCGGGACGATCGAGCATACGGTTCGCTTCTTTGACTGGGATGAATCGCAGATCGGCGCTGATCAGCTCGTCGGACACGGCAAGCCAGCGGAGGCGCCTGCCAGCCCGGTTCGCGATGGTTATCTCTTCACCGGATGGGACGGGGATTTCTCCAATGTCATAGAAGATCTGGATGTTCATGCGACATATGTTCAGCTTGTGCAGGATGTTTCGACGGGCGAGGAACTTGAGAACGCGCTTAAGACGGCGATTTATCCGGAGGTTACATATCGTCTGACCGGAGATGTTGCGCTTCGATCCGATTGGACGACGGTTGACGAGTTTGTCAGTCAGATTGATGGCAGCGGGTATGTGATTCATTACAATGGGTCTGCTCCGATTGTCGCGAAGTTGTCCGGACGATTCGCAAACTTTATCCTGGACGGAGACAATGACGGATCCGTGACCTCCGTCAATAATATCAGCAGTCGGTTCGGTATGCTTGCGATAGATTGTCGTGGCGGCAGAATCGCTAACGTGGTCGTGCGCAACTATTCGGTCAAGGTTTCTAATTCCGCGTCTGGTGTTGCGGTCGGAGTGATTTGCGGCGCTGCCGGTGATGGCGCGATCATCGAGCAATGCTCTGTCGAATCGAATTGCACGCTCACAGTGCGTTCCATAACCGCTGGCGGAATCTCCGGCTGCACGGTCATGTCCGACGCCTGGACCGGTGATGATCTGATGTTGCTGTCGATTGTTTCCTGCACGAACTGTGCGGACATTGTCACGGTCTCGTCCGGCGGACAGTCGCTTGGCGGCATAATCGGTGAAGCAAGCAGCCAGAGTTCGGTGCAAAAGCCGGAGATCATCGTTTCCAACTGCGTGAACTACGGTCGGATCACCTCGACTTACGCTGACGGGGCGGAGGGCCGTTTCGCCGGTATCGTCGGGTTCCGGACAGGCAATGTCAACAGCGGTACGCTTTGCGGATCTTTGACGATTGTCGATTGTGAGAATTACGGAGACATTGATTCGCAGGGGGCTGGTCCGAAGGTATATTACGGCGGCATCTTCGGATACACCTATCGTCTCGGAGCGATATCGATTTCTCGTTGTAAGAACATGGGTCGAATCGGCGGCAGACCGGCGAGCGCGACCTATACGGTAACAGGTGGTGGAGCAGGTGGAATCGCCGCGTATCTTGATGATGTTTACGGCAAGCGTCCGATCTTCATTACGGATAGCGCGAACTACGGCGAGGTCATCGGTGGATCCTGTGCGGGAGGCCAGGTCGGTTATGTAAGTGCCAATGCCGACTACGGAGATGTTTTCGTGATATCGACGAATTGCGCGAACTACGCGGCGGTTTCGGTCCTCGTCGACGGTGGCTATGCTGGCGAGTGGGTTGGCGATCTCAACACGAATCCGAAGGCGACGGTCGCTCCGAGATGCGGATATGGTGCTCTAAACTCATTCTTCATGACGGCGAGTTTCGTCGGACATACTGCCGGCGCGGTCGCGAATTTCGATGGTTGCAAGACCGCGGCAGACGGTGATTACACCTGTGCATCTGCACGGGCGGTGCTGGATGCGTGGGCAAAGGCGAACGGTTACGTGCCGTGGGTTGACGGCAAGGTCGGAGGCGTAGATTATC
>CAMGEN010000088.1:0-4244 GCA_946055075.1 uncultured Verrucomicrobiota bacterium
GCCAATGGGCGCGGGTCGACGACAAATCGAATCGGTCGCGCTCTGCGTGTGGCAATGCCACCTGCGGAACGTTTCAACACTTTACAATCGCACCCTAGTCTTAAAGAGGGCAGGTTTCCCGGGGCGCGGGGCGCCTGGCCCGGAGGTCGCGACGCACAGGCGTTCCTCCGGCTTTCAGAACGCTACGGCGAGGGAGAGCCCGGCCACGAAGTTCCAGCTCCTGTTCCACGATCCCGTCGCCTCATACGAGCGGGAAGCCTCACGGACGTCCGAGTCGAAGAGGAAGTCGCTGTAGGCCACATACGCGCCAAGCGTCACGCCATCGGTCATCGTCCACGTGAATTCGCCCTTGAGGCAGGTGTCCATCAGCCCCGCGCCGTCGACGTCCGGCAAATAGCCCGCTATCCTCTTCCTGTCACCCCAGCCCTGCGCGGCGGAGACCCGGAAATCAAGGATGTCGTCCGCCCCTTCCTCGCGCGGTCCGATCAACGTGAACGTGTGGCCCAGCTCCAGGTTGAGATACGTGCCGTGGTCGCGCTCAAGGTCAAGTTCATAGGAGAAGACCGGCTTGAGCCACAGCTCCGGCAGTTCGATCGAGAAGCAGAAGAACTGAGTGTCGTCGTCCCACGCCCGCGGGTGCGCTTCGTAGATGTAGCCGAGTTCCAGCCCGATGGTCGTCGGCAGCCAGCCGACGTCGTCGGGACCGAATTCGTGGGCAATCGCCACGCTCGGATCGAGCTCTTGATACCTCCATGCGCGATTCCCGTATCCGGCATCCCTCCCGTAGCGCGAAATGTCGAAGATCGACTCTACGCCAAAAGTCACCCAGTCGAAGAACGTCAGCGATGCAGCCGGCGTCAGGATCGGATCGTCGTTATCGACCAGGCCATAACTCAGGAACTTCGAATCAAAGGCAACCGATGCCTCCGCCGAGACGATGGAGGTTTCGCCAAAGGTCACGCCTTCGCCCATGGAGCAGCTCCATCCCGACGGTGCGTCGGCGTTCTTCAGTTCATTGGTACCGGCCAGAACGCTGCCACAAAGGGTGGCTGCACAGGCCATTGCCATCATGTGCTTTGAGTTCATAATTAGCTTTATCTAACTTTCATATTATTGATTGCCCCGAGGAACCGCTCCTCGGGGCAAAAGGGACTAGATCATGTCAACTCTGTGCTTGCGTCCGTAAGCCCAGAAGCCGCCGAACATCGCGGCGACAAGACCGCAGCCGACGACCAGCCAGGTCACACTTCCGGAAACCGCGACCGCATGATAGATCGTCGCGACCGACCAGCCGAGAACCGTCAGATACCCGACGAAGATCGTTCCGTAGAACTTTCCGATCTCGCGATAGACGACGCCGGTTGCCGCGAGGCACGGGACGTACAGCAGGACAAACAGCAGGAAGGAGAAGACCTGGTGGAACCCCTTAGGGAAGTGCCGTCTGAGCGAATCCACCGCTGCGGAGGTTTCCTCCGCACACTCCGCGTCCTCGACCTCTTCCCCCGCGCCCCTCAGGTCCAGCGGATCCGCGAGACGCGCGAACACGGCGGACAAGTTCTCGGGTATCGTCGCCAGCGCCTCGCCGATTCCACCCCAGAACGAATATTCGCCGTCCTCCGCATCCGTCGCCGCGCCCTCTTCACCCTTCGCCGGGGCGTCCTGCTGCCCATAGAGTCCCTTCATCGTGCCGATGACGGATTCCTTTGCGAAGAGCCCCGTGAAGATCGCCACGGATGCCGGCCAGTTCTCGGACTCCACTCCGATCGGCTCGAAGACCGGCGTGATGGCCTTGCCGACGACCGAGAGGTGCGATTCGTCCGAGTCCTCGTGTCCAATGGAACCGTCCGTCCCGATTGTATTGAGCACGCCCAGGACAAGCACCATCGGCACGATGAACTTGCCCGCCCGCCAGATGAAGATCTTGAGCCGCTCCCACGCATGAAGAAGGATATGCTTCGGACGCGGGCAGTGGTAGGGCGGAAGCTCCATGATGAAGTGCGTCGGCGCACCCTGGAAAAGCGTATGCTTCAGGGCAAGCCCGGTCGCGACACCGAGCACGATGCCCGTCACGTAGATGAGAAAGACGAGCTTGCCCGGATTCTGCGGAAAGAACGCCGCGCCGAAGAGAACCCAGATCGGCAGCTTCGCCCCGCAGCTCATGAACGGCGCCATGAAGACCGTGAGGAACCGGTCGCGCTTCGATTCGAGGGTGCGCGTCGCCATGATCGCCGGCACCGAACAGCCGAACCCTACGAGCATCGGCACGAACGACTTTCCTGGCAGCCCAATCCAGCGCATGAAGCGATCCATCACGAACGCCGCCCGGGCCATGTAGCCTGAATCCTCAAGCACGGACAGCGCAAGGAACATGAAGCCGACAGGCGGGATAAAGGTCAGTACCGTCTGAATCGCCGTACCCGCCCCGTTCGCAACGACGGCTATCAGCCATTCTGGCGCATGAATCCGGGCCATAAGCCACCCGAGACCGCTCACGAAGACCGTGTCGCCGATGCCGTCAAGGCAGTCGATGAACGCCCCGCCGACCGCCTGCGTGAACCAAAAGACGAGATACATCATGCCGAGGAAGATCGGAATGCCGAGGAACCGGTTGAGGACGACCCGGTCGACCTTCTCGCTGAGGTAGGCCTTGTGCGGCACGGACGCCACCACGTCCTTCAGCATTCTCTCGATGAGCGCGTACCGCGCACCCGCCAGCTCGATGTCGTCCAGCGCCCGGTCGTAGTCCAGCTTGACCGTCGGAACCCTTGCCGCAGCCAAAGCATCGCCCAGCATGCCCTTCAACCGCCTGAGATCCCGGCCCCGAGTCGCGTCGACGCCGATCACCGGCACGCCAAGACGACCTGCCAGACGCTCGAGATCGATCTGGAGATTCCGCTGCCTGACGATGTCCATCATCGTCACCACAACGACCATCGGCACCTTAAGCTCGCACATGAGAAGCGTCAGGTAGAGATTGCGCTCCAGGGTCGTCGCGTCAATCACGTTGATGTAGAGATCGGCCTCGTGCGAGAAAATGTAATCAAGCGCAACCTTCTCGTCCTCGCTCGTCGAAGCCAGCGAGTAGATGCCGGGGAGATCGACAACGCGAATCCTTTCTCCGACTCCGTCGCCTGTCGCCACCGTGCTCCAACCCTCCTTTTTCTCGACCGTCACCCCCGGCCAGTTGCCGATGTGCTGATGCGAACCGGTGAGTCCGTTGAAGAGCGTCGTCTTTCCGCAATTGGGATTGCCCACGATTCCTATCGTCTTCATGCTACAGGATCCTTCCATGCGCTGTTCACCTTACCTCAGCCTTTCCAATCTGTCTCACCTTCACAACGCTGACCTCGTCCCTGCGAAGCGTGAGATGATATCCGCGCACGGCAAGCTCAAAGGGGTCTCCGAGCGGAGCTACCCCCACGACCTTGATTTGCGCGCCGCGCGTGAGGCCAAGGGCCAGCAGCTTGGCGCGGTAATGCGCATTCCCCTTCGAATAGCCGAGAATCTCGGCAAAGTCGCCCGTCTTTAATTCTGCAAGCGTCATTTCAGCAACTCCTTTTGTTAGTCTTATCTAATTTTCTATTCAAAAAAACGCATTTGTTAGCCATAGCTAAGTTAAGATCGAAAAAAAATACACCGCTCAGCTCGCCATATACGACCGAATCCGGTCAATGGTCTCGGCTGAAAGTATATGTTCCATCAAACAGGCGTCGCGATCGGCGTTCTGGGTCGACACGCCCAGCTTCTCAAGGAAGGAGCGAAGCAGAACGTGACGTTTCTGGACGTTATAAGCCAGTTTAAGCCCCTCTTGCGTCAACTCGATCGGTCCATAAGGCTGCTGCATCACCAGCCCCATGCGCTTGAGGTCATGCACGGCCTTGACCACCGAGGGCATCTTCACGCCCAGACGCGAAGCGACGGCGCAAACGCTCGCCCCCTTCACACCGGAAGCGAGATTGTAGATGGCCTCCAAATAATCCTCAAGACTCTGTGTCATGCCCAACCATGTCCCCTCTAAGGGTCAACGGCCGATAGTTTACCATAACTAACTTTCATGTGTCAAGTAGCACGCCTCTCCACCCTTATCCCACTTTTTCTGGGGTAATTTATCCCAGTTTTCAGGCGCAAGAGCCGTTTTCTGCTGGTGATTCACTGATTTAGGCTTGGATACTCGCCTAAATCCCGGGAGAAACGAAGGTGGCGACATCGATTTTGCGGTCTTTCACGTTTCGCGCCGAAAAAGC
>CAMGEN010000089.1:0-4197 GCA_946055075.1 uncultured Verrucomicrobiota bacterium
GAAGTCCGAATATTATACACCAATGGACTCCCAATCTTCAACAGGAAACAACACAGAACGTTCGCATTATTCCGCACGAAAAAGCTTCGTATCCGTTAATACCGCTTACTTGTAGGTAATGAACGGGACGCCTTCGATGCGGCTGCCGGAGACGCGGCGACCGTCGGAAAGCGCGATGTTCTCGAACGAGACATCCTTCCATTCTGGGGGACAGCCGCGGAAGAACTCGACCTTGCCGTTGACCTCGTGTACCAGCAGTTCCATCACCGCGGTAGTCGCGGCACACTGTCCGTCCATCTGCATCACGTCTTGACGCGTTTCGTTGCCGATCGGACCGAATCCGCCGCGTCCAAAAGTCGTAAACCCGTGAACGAAACCGTCATGATGCGAACCGTGTCCCGGATTGCAGAAGTAATAGTCCCAGTCCTGCAGCATCCTTACCGCCGCATAGGAATTGCCGACGTGCGTGTGCAGGATCGACGCCCACGGCACGCACCATCCTGTCCACATCCCCGTTCCACGCGCGATCCAGGTGCAATAAGTGCTCTCAATCGTCCGCTGATCCTTCGTCATGTCGATCGTATCGAACGGATAGAATCCCGCCATGTGCGAATGATGCCGATGCGTCTCGACGAACGGCTGACCCTCGAAGAGATGGATACCGCCCTCGCCTGCCGTGAACTGCGGCAGACGCTTCTCGACATCCAGCCAGCGCGGATCCGGCTCCTCCCCCATCAGCTTCGCCGCCTCGATAAGATCGCGGCAGAGACGGTGTGCGGCCGCGAGCTGGAACGACGGATCGCGCCCCACGGCCTTACGGACATCCGACGCTCCCCACTCGGGGCTCGGACCGAGCGGAATGGAAAGGCGTCCGTCCTTCTCCTCCATCATCGCGATATACACGTTCATCGCGCCCTTCATGAAGTCGTACGCGCTGTTCCTCAGGAACTCGACGTCGCCGGAATAACGAACGTATTTCATCATCATCGCAGCGACCCACGCGGTCGAAGCATGGTCGATCGTACCCGTCCAGAATCCGCCGATGCATACGCCTCGGTCATCAACGGAATGCGGGAGCACATAGCCGTTGTCAATACCCGCGAATTTCTTGGCATTGTCTCGAAGACGATTGCGCCACGAAAGTACCATCCTGAAGAGTGGCATCAGGTTCTCAAAGTGTCCGCCGCGGTACGCCGGCGAATAGCACTCCTGCACATTGATATTAAAGTGATAGTCGCCGTTCCACGGGACGAGCCGGTCGTCCTCGAGCCACGGACCCTGCAGTCCCGCGGGGAATCCGTCCGGATCGGTCATCGCGCCGAAGCGGTACATCCCGTAGTCGAACTCGCGCTGCAGCACGGGATCCGGGACCTTCACTCTCGCGCCCTTCGCCCAGAAGTTTTTCCAGTGGTCAACGGAGTGTTTTTTAACGGACCCGAAAACCGGAGCGGGACCTCTCCATCCAGGGAAACTATCCTTTCTGGCCGTTCGCACGAAAAGTTCTCCGTCGGACGCCCACCAGTTCAATCCGACAGGACGATCCCCGGGGATGGGCAAGAAGAAGGAGCCGCCGCGATCGATATTAAAGGTCTTCCAGTCCTCATAACGCGCCGGTTTGAAACCGACCTTGGACAGCTCCTTTTTCGCGACAGGAAACTCCATACAACTCTTGAGCTCGACACTGAACTTCACGCCGTCCGAGAACTTCATCGCGAAAAGTCCATTGTGGAACCCCGTCATCGCGAGCTCAATCGTCGCATCCGGGTTCTTGAGCGAAGAGGATTCCATCTGCAGAAGATGCAGTTTGCCCAAGCCGGTTTCGGTGTCGAGCTCGCCGCTCATCAGCTTCCACTTCGGATCGAGTTTGACGACGACACGTCCTAGCGGCAGCATATAGGGGTTGCGCGGTTCACCCTCGGGCGTATCCTTCTTGAAAAGTCCGTAAAGACGGTCGCGGTCGCCGCTCTTGACCGCCGCGACGATATTGGTGTAGCTCTGCTCCGCGGTCCAGGGGTAACCGCCGCGGTGATCCCAGAGGTCGGATCTTCCGACGGTCAGGTTGATCGTCTGGCCGCCGCCCCAGACGAGAACACCGGTTCTGCCGTCCGCAAACGGCAATCCCTCATGGCACGATCCGGTCCTCGGAAACTGCCAGGTTACGATAGTGGCGAACAATGCAGCGATTAATGTCGTCATAGCGACAACATTATATCAAATTCATGCCGCTGGATGCAGCCTTCAATGATTAAACGCGGAGCCGCTACGCGGGTCGGAGATGGCATGGAGACGCTTCGCGCTGAATGCCGCTGATATCCTGTTCTTATTGATATAGTTATTGTATCTGGGGAAGAATCCCCAGACCCCTCCTGCGCCGCAGGCATACAAACCCCACATCTGCCGGAGGCAGATCTAAACCTCTCTTGCGCCGCAGGCTTATAACACCTTTGCGACCTCTGCGTCAGCGACGAAGTCGCGCTTTGCGGCTAACCACAGAATTTTGATATGCGACTTCTTTGGAGGTTTGATAATCGCGAAGCGCCTCCGCAACCATCTCCAACCCGCGTAGCGGCTCCGCGTTTAACACCATACAAGCGGATCGCTCGGAGCGCGATCCCTACCATACAACGATCACAATGCTCAGGGCTTATCACATGCGACGTCTTCTTATCTCTTTTCGTCTTGCGACACTTTCGTGTCGGCGGCTGCAGCAAAACGACGATGTCGAGAAACGGAAAGACGACATCGCCCGAGCATGCTCGAAGGCGTATGTCGTCTTGACGTTTCTACCAGCGCAAGCGGGTTTTGCCGCAGCCGCCGTTTTCGTGTTCCGGCCGAAGGCCTCGATCACTCCGCCTTGGCAGCGGCGATCTTGTCGAGGAGCGCCTGCTTCATCGAGTCGAATTCAGGCGTACCCATGGGCTTGTCGTTCCAGTCGATGAAGGTCTGCTGAAGGTCCATGAAGAACTTTCGCGTCTCATCCTTCTCGGCGAACCCGTATTCCGCAAGGAGCGCCTTCTCGACGATGCCGAACATGATCTTCTGACGCTCGACCGGAGTCGTTGCGTCCGTATCGCTGAACGCGTTCTGCTGCAGATACACCGCGTCGAGGAACTCGGCCTTGAGATAAGTCGTGAAGTCCGCAAGCGAAGTACCCTCTTCGCCGACGACCTTCATCATCTGCCCGACCTCGTTGCCCTTGCGGAGGATCGAACGCGCCTTCTCGACACGATCGTTCTCAATGACGGAATTGTAGTGACTCCAAGAATCGAGAGGATCAATCGCGGGATAGCGGCGAGCGTCGGAACGCGCACGTGAGAGCCCATGGAATCCGCCCACGACCTTCAGCGTCGCCTGCGTCACCGGTTCGTCGAAGTTGCCGCCCGCGGGCGAGACGGTGCCGCCGATGGTGACGGACCCGGTCTCGCCGTTACGGAGCTGGACGCGACCCGCACGCTCGTAGAACGCCGCGATGCGCGATTCGAGATAGGCGGGGAACGCCTCTTCTCCCGGGATCTCCTCGAGACGTCCGGAAAGTTCGCGCATCGCCTGCGCCCAGCGCGAGGTGGAATCGGCGAGGACGAGCACATTGAGGCCCATCTGACGGAAATACTCGGCGAGCGTCACCGCGGTGTACACCGACGCCTCGCGCGAAGCGACCGGCATCGACGACGTGTTGCAGATGATGATCGTGCGTTTCATCAGCGACTGACCCGTCTTCGGATCCTTGATTTCAGGAAACTCCTTCAGCGTCTCCACGACCTCGCCGGCGCGCTCGCCGCACGCGGCAGAGATCACAACGTCGACCTGCGCATAACGCGCGGTCGTCTGCTGAAGGACCGTCTTGCCGGCGCCGAACGGACCAGGAATGCAGTAGGTACCACCGACCGCCACGGGGAAGAAGGTGTCGATGGTGCGGACCGTCGTCTCAAGCGTCTTCTCGGGGGCGAGACGCTCCTTGTAGCACTTGATCGGCACCTTGACCGGCCAACGCTGGAGCATCGTGACGGGGATGAGGTCAGAGGTTGAGGTTGAAGACTGGAGATCGGCGATCTTCTCTTCGACAGTGTAGTCACCAGCGGGGGCGATCGACTTCACGGTGTAAACGCCCTTCAGCGCGAACGGCACCATGATCTTGTGGCCCGGCATCGTCTTGTTGTCGAAGATGCCTTCGGTGACCCAGCCGAGGAAGTCGCCGGC
>CAMGEN010000090.1:0-4168 GCA_946055075.1 uncultured Verrucomicrobiota bacterium
ATCACCGGTCTTGGCCTCAAGGACGCCAAGGACATGGTCGACGGCGCTCCCAAGACGGTCAAGGAAGCCCTTCCGAAGGAAGAGGCCGAGAAGATCGCCGAGCAGCTCAAGAAGGCCGGCGCCGAGATCGAGATCAAGTAATCTCATTCTCGAGCAACGACTCGATAAAAGCCGCGGCAGTTTTGCCGCGGCTTTTTTATGTGGGGCTGGTTGTTCTCTACTGGTAATTCTAAGGGACTCGCATAATAAGTGAAGTCGGTTTTGGGGTTTTTGATATAATAAGACATATGGATGGTGCATTGTTAAAGCACATTTCAGCCGCGTTCGTAATCGCGGCAATGGAAGGAGATTGTCGCTGAGAACCGTGGACGCAAGTGTACGTTTGTCTATTGAACCGGAGGAGCGGATGAGGAAGTCGATATACGTTGCGCTGCTTGCTTCGCTGTCGTTGGCGGTTACGTCCGTAACCGCGGAGGATGATATCGTTGCCCGCGACTGGGATCTGTTGCCGGTCAGGTCCGCCGAGGGCGTCGCGTTCCCCGATGCGTCCGCGGTCTGGGGAAAATGGCATTTCTGGAACGGACAGTGGTGGGCGCGGCATCTCCTGCAGCCGGAGGCGAAGGGTCCGTCGTGGGATCCTCCCAAGAGCGGTTTCGTCGAGTCGAAGTGGCGGGATTACCGCGGCGCTTGGCTAAGGGCGGACAGGACGATCCCGAGGGACTGGCAGGGCGGACGTGTCCGGCTCGTGCAGGACGGCATCCGTGGCTGCGAAGTGAAGCTCTTCGTTAACCGCAAGGAAGTCGCTGCTTTGGAGTCTCCGGCCGGAGAATGCGACTTGTCGCAGGCGCTGAAGTACGGACAGGAGAACGAGTTTCTGATGCTGCTGGACGGAGGCAAGAGTGGCGCGTTCAAGCTCGACAAGAATCCTCCGAAGCTCATTGCGACCGCTGCGGTGGCGGTCGAGGATGTCTTCGCCAACACCTCCTGGCGCGAAAGGAGACTGACGGTCGAGACCGAGATCGTTGTGCCGAAGGCGTGCAAGGGCGTGGTCAGCGCGGAGGTCCTCGATGCGGACGGCAAGAAGGTGAAGTCCGTCAAGGAGACCTTCGATTTGAAGGCCGGTGGTAATCTGGTGAAGCCCTCGGTCAAATGGGAGGATCCGATCACCTGGGAGCTCGGCCGCGGCTATCTCTACACGCTCAGGACGTCCGTCGAGATCGACGGCAGGTCCTATCCCTACAGGGACGTCCGTTTTGGTTTCCGCGAAATCTGGCGCGAGGGGCGGAAGATCTTCATGAACGGACACGAGCAGAAGTTCCGCGTCACCTATAACTTCGGTTGCAACCGCTTCGGTGCGAAGATGCTCACGAACATCGGCTACAACACGATCCAGTTCGCGCATCGCGTCGAGCTGGACCCGACGCTTGACGAGGAGGATCTGCTGTTCTTCTCGCAGAACGGCATCGGCGCGATCGAGCCGATGTGCGCATTCGACTGGAACACCAAGGGGCCGCTCCTTAAACCCGGCGAAGAGCGTGAGAAGTTCAAGGAGCATCAGCGGAAGAATCTGAGGCGTTACCGCAACTGGCCGTGCATCGTGATGATGTACATGGGCGTCAACGCCTATCTGCCGCAGTGGTCGTATGACGCCCAGCACCTCGGTTGCGGTGACGAGAACGGTTTCGCCAAGATGATGGAGGATCTCGTCGCTTCGGCGAAGAAGACGAATCCCAACGTCCTCTACTATTCTCACTCCGACGGCAGCACGGGAGAACTCGCTTCCGCCAATCTCTACTTCAACTGGGTGCCGATGCAGGAGCGCGAGGACTGGCCGAGTCGCTGGGCAGAGGAAGGCAGGTTCCCGTTCCAGGCTGCGGAGTTTGGTCATCCCTACGAACTCAGCTGGTTTCGAGGCGGACGCGATCTCGTGACCGAGCTTTGCGCGATCTACTACGGTGACAAGGCGTACGAGACCGAGCCCTATCGCCTTGCCCGCAATCACAAGGCCGGAATCTGGCTGGGGCGGGTGCAGCATCCGATGACGCGCGAGCTGCAGCAGGAATTCGCCTGGCGTGTCACCCGTGCGTGGCGGACCTTCGGCATCAACGGCGGCATCGTGTGGTTCAATCTGGACACCGGTTTCGGTATGCCGGGTTGGCCGATGGAGAAGGTGTGGGACGGATATCCGCAGCCGGCGTATAACTTCTTCAAGAGCGAGGCGGAGGTTCCGAAGGGACGTCCCGACTGGGCGCTTCCCTATTGGGACATCTACGCGAAGGGTAATCAGGACTTCCTTGGCTGGATCGCGGGTTCTCACCGGATCACCGACCGTCGTCACGCCTATTATGCTGGCGAGCAGGTCGTCAAACGTAGCGTGATGCTGTGGGACCGCTTCGACACCCGCGCGTTCTCGTGTGAATGGAAGGCGACGCTCAGCGGCAAGGAGATCGCGAGGGGATCTGATTCGGCTAAGCTCGTCTCCAATGTCCCGCATTTCGCCGAGATCGCCTTTGTGGCGCCGTCCGTCGGACGCAAGACGTCCGGCACGATTGAAGCCGTCTTTCGTGATTCCTCAGGCAAGGAGATCTCACGTGACAGTCTCGCCTTCGAGGTCTGTCCTCCGGCGCCGCGATCTCTGCAGCAGTCCTCGCCCCTACGCCGCACACTCGCAGTCTACGATCCCGCGAATGAAATCTGCGATGCGCTTAAGTCGGTAGGCTTCGATGATTTCAGAAAAGTCGCCTCGCTGAAGGACGCGAAGGGGAGCGATGCGCTCGTCATTGCGCCCTACTCGCTCAAGAGCGCGGCAGAACTGCCGCGGGAGGCCGTTGCCAAGGGGATGCGCGTACTTGTCTTCTCGCAGTCGGCCGAGTTCTATCGGCAGACGGGATTCGACGTCGAGGACGTCGCGCCGCGGCGGCTTTTCGCGCGTGATCTCGTTTCGCGATATTATCGCGGACTTTCGGACTCCGATCTCGGCGACTGGTACGGACAGCCCCGCACCGATCAGACGCAGAAGTATGGAAGCGAGCCGTTCGGACATCTTGCCAAGAAGGGCAATCATGGTCCGCGCTGGAACTACAATATGGCGCTCGGCGGACTCGTCATCCGCACTCCTGACGTCGTCGGATACCTCCCGGCGATAGAGGGCGAGTTCGACGGCAATTATTCTGGCGTGCTCCGGCAGTGCATCGGTAGTGGCGAGGTCATCTGGACGACGCTTTCGCCTTTCGGACGCTTCGCGACGAACGAGCTGAAGGGTGCGCCGGTGCGGGATCCGGCGGCTGAGCGGACCGCGATCGCGATGCTGGCGGACCTTCTTTGGGGGGAGTCGGTAGGCGCCATGCGCAAGGTTCGTCCGTTCGGTGCGTATGCAAAGCGCCTAGCGGACGAGGTCGGTTGCGCGGTCGGGGACGGGAAGTCCGCCGCTGGGGAATCGCTCCTGCTGGTCGGTCCTGACGCCGACATCTCCGCCGCGAAACTCCTTTCCGCCGCGCAGAGCGGGGCGAATGTCATGGTGATGGGGAATGCGAAGCTAGCGAAGGAGCTCGGACTCAAGGTCGAGTCGCGCGCGTCGAGTCCGAGCGGCGGCGTTTTCCGTGTCAATCACGATCGGAAGAACCCAGATCTCCGGGCGATCGGCACGAACCTTCTTCATTTCCGCGACGCCTACGAGTACGATCCTTTGGTCGGCGGCACCGGCTGGACGGTTGACGCCGAGGGAATGTTCGCGGCGAAGACGCTTAAGAACGGCGCGAAGATCTATGTCACTCAGTACGAGACGTTCAAGCTCGAGGATCGGATCGCGACCGAGAAGGAGTGTTTTCGTTTCGGCAAGATTGAGTCGGTCACGGATAAGCAGCGCAAGGACAATCTCCGTAAGTGTGATGTCACCTTCGAACGCGCCCGTCAGTTCGCGGCGCGGCTGCTGACGAATCTCGGGGCTTCGGGTAAGAACGAGAATCTCTATCGCGGTTTGACCGCAGAGATCGATCCCTATGTCTACAATTACTGGTGATCAACGTCTATGAAGTGAAGATCCTCGACCGCGTGATGAACGCGACGACGTTGAACGGCGAGACGGACACCGCTCAGTGGATAATAATGGGCAAATGACACCCTTATCCCACTTTTTTGAATTGATGCACGCAAGGCTTTCGAGCCGGGG
>CAMGEN010000091.1:0-3921 GCA_946055075.1 uncultured Verrucomicrobiota bacterium
CGATTGTTCCAAAGCGCCTTCTGGCGTTTAGTCGTTATTCCTTCGGGATAACTGCCCTCGCCCGTTTTCATCTTCTTGATGAGTTCTAGGAGTTGCTTCATTTGCTCCTGGAACGTGAGAGTCCCCGCACGTATGGAGGCGAGAATATCCTGTAGCTGTTCGCCGTAGGTACGAAACGCGGCGGGGTCGCTGTCCTTGAAGGAGTTGATGACGCTGCGGGCCTTTGCCTCGATAACCTCCGCCGCCGACCTCGCGCTCCCTGCCTCGCTCGTCGCCTTCTTCGCAGCGTCGCCGATGTCGCCTTCCCCGCCGATGAGATCAAGAAACGAGAAGTCAGCGGTCGCAGGGATGATGGTTTCGGCTTCCTCGGCGCGAACAAACCGATCAAGCAACGCCCTCATGCCGGGATCGTATTGACGAGGATCGAAATAGTCATCCGTGTTCTGCTTCACATAGAGGTTGACGTGGCGCGCCTCGCAAGCCTCCTTGTGTATCTGCGACGCCTCCTCGCTCGAATATCCGGCCTTGCCCATGTTGTCGGCAAGGTTCGCGTATGCGACGATGAAGTTCTGGGTGATACGATACATCATCTGGCGGCGCACCTTGGCGATGTCATCCGGCGGGAAATCGGTCTTGTAGTATTCGACAAGGCGGTCGTTGTCCGTAAGAGAACGCGAAATCCAATCCGAGCGCAACGCAGACCATGCAGAACGTGCTGCTTCGAGCTTTACCCTGTTTCTGGTGATGGAGTCGTTCAGAAGCCCGTCGATGTCCACCTCGTCAAAACCAGAAAACGCGCCGGAGTTGAACCTTGTAACTGCGTCCTCGATCTTGTCGAAGAGGTGCTTGAAGTCAACGACAAGGCCGAACTCCTTGTGCGTCAGGACGGTGACTTTGCCGTCTTTATCCTTCACGTCCGTTCCGAGCCGATTTACCCGGCAAATTGCCTGAAAGAGCGTGTGGTCGCGCATGTCGCGGTCAATGTAGAGAACGGTCGCCGTTGGCGCATCGAAGCCTGTGAGCAGTTTATCAACTACAATGAGAAGCTTCATCTGAGATGGGCTGTTCAGAAAACGCTCCTTGGCCTTTTTCTCGTACTCCTCGACGCCGCCGACGCCGAGATCAGAAAACGACTTGAGCGCCATATCGTGCTTGAACTTCAGCTCGTCCTCTTCGTGCGGGTCGGACGAGTGCTTGCGGAGATCATCGTCTGACGGACTGAAACTTGTCACGACGGCGCATCTGTTCTTGAGCGCGGTATTGCTGCACCGGTTCTGGAAGAAATCGTAGTACTTGTAGGCGGAATAGATGCTGTCGGCAACGAGCATCGCGTTACACCAATCCTCGCGAAGAAGCGCGTTCGCCGTCATGTCATCAAGGATGCTGTAGCCGATGCGTTCTATGCGATCATTGGCGGAATAGACCTTCTCCAGCGTCGCCCATCGGTCTTTCAGCTCCTGGACGCGCTCCGGCGCAAGACCTGCCGAAAGAGTGGCGAACTTCGCGTCGAGCTGATCCTTGCTGTCGAGTCGCTGCTCCGCGTCGCGGGCTTCGTATTCAAGATCGAGAATCACGCCGTCGTCCACGGCCTCCTTGTGGAGATAGGTGTGGATGAACTTTCCAAAACGCACTTCGCTTGCGTTCCTAAACGCCTCGTAGCCTCGTTTCTTCTCGTCCTTGAGGAGCGGAGTCCCCGTGAAGCCGATAAGCATCACATCCTGTCCCATGATTTCGCGCATTGCGGCATGGAGCGAACCGCCCTGCGTCCTGTGGCATTCGTCCACAAACACGAAGAGGTTCCTGCCCTTGACGGAGAATCCGTGCGGATACTCCTTGCGGATGATCTCCTTCAGTTCCTCAAGGTACTTGTCGAGAGGGATCTTCACGCTGCTGCGGTGGCGAGATTCCGTTTCGGGATGGACGCCGAACTTGTGGATAAGCGAGCATATCAGCCATTCGGTGCCGCCGTTCAGCACCTTCAAAAGGTCAGACTTCGACTTGGCCTGATAAAGGGAATTGTTCGTGTGCTGGAAATTGCGCTTGATCTGTTCGTCGAGTTCGGTGCGGTCTGTGATTACCAAGACGCGTGGATCTGAAAAGTTGCTGCGGATGTAGTTGGCAAGCCACACCATCGTGAGCGACTTGCCGCTGCCCTGCGAATGCCAAATGACGCCGCTCGCCTTGTCCGCGAGACGGTCGCGACAGGCGCGAAGGGCGTGAAACTGGTGGGGGCGCATGACCTTCTTTACGCCTGCATCGGACACTACGCCGTAGCGTACAAGGAAAAGGAACGACTCCTTGTTGAAGAAGCGCAGGAAACTCTCCGCGTCCGTGAGCTGCGTCCCGACCTTCTGCCCATCGTCCTTCCAGTTGCACCAGAACTTCTGCGGCGTCCCGACAGTTGCGTACTTGAAGCCAGTGTTCTCGCTTTTGTCGTTGTTCTTCTTCGGATTCGCCGCAATGGTGAACTGCACGGTCGTGAAGAACGACGGTATCAAGTCGCGCTCGTTCGATAGACACTGACGAATACCCTCGTCAATCGTCACGAGCGACCGCTTAAGCTCGATCACACAGAGGGCGATTCCATTCACGTAAACGACGACATCCGGTCGGGAGTGGCTACCGGTCATTGGATCAATGTAGCTCACCTCCTCCGCAAACGCAAAACGGTTCTTCTCCGGGTCTGCGAAATTGAAGAACATCACATCCTCTTCCGGCTTGTCCGGGCTTGGCTTCGCCTTTGTCCCGGAGACAAGAAGGTTGTAGAATGAGGCGTTGCATTCAAGGAGGTCGGCGAATTTCTCGGACGAAAGCGACGCTTTCTCCCGCAGTTTGTGCAGCGCGTCCTCTATCTGCAACTGCGTATAGCCCGAACCCCTGAGATGTTCGCGCATCTCGTCCTCAATAATGTTCGAGTTCCGCGTACCGTCCGATTTGGACTTCTCGCCCTTGGCATACTGGAAACTGCCAAGGTATGTGTAGGCGAGTCCGTTGACATCCCTCATCATTTCAACGATGGAGTTCTGGTACTCACGCTCTTTCTCTTCCGTGAAGTTTGTCATGTCGTCCTCCTCAAACCGGAAAGTGGTTTAGCTTGTCCTTTATTTCACGCCAGTCGGGAAAATGGCGGTCGAGAATCTTCTTGAAATCCGCGTTGTGCGTTCGTTCGATAAGATGGGCGAGTTCATGGGCGACCACATACTCCACGCACTTAAGCGGCTTCTTTGCAAGCTCGACATTGAAGATGGCCCTGCCCTTCGCCTTTGAACAGGTTCCCCACTTGGCGGACATGACCCTAATCTCGAAAGTCGCCAACTTCACACCTAGTGCGTCTTGCCACTTCCGCACATACTCCTCAACTATCGGAGTCAAATGCTCCTTGTACCACGCCGCCATGACAGCCGCACGATGTGTGGCGGAAGACTTCTCCCGGACGGTCAGAACGAGATAATCGCCGTCGATTCTCACGCCTTGTCTGGAGTTGTTGTCCTCTTCGACCTTGAGTCTGTAGAGGCCACCCCGGAAATAGTGTGCCTCGCCAGAAACGTATTCACGCTCATCTTGGCGGTTGTATTCCCCGATGGCACGGCGTTTCTCTGCAATCCACACCCACTTCTCCAGCACATACATCCGTATCCTCTCATCCGGACATTCAAGAGGAGCAGACACATGAACGCGCCCGTCCGGCGGATAGACGGAGAGGTGCAGGTTCTTTATCGCCTTGCGCTCCACGCCAACCACCAAGCCATTTATTGCAAGATGCATACCTTGCTTCACTCTGGCGCGTTCTTCCGGTTTTTGTTCGTCAGCCATGTGTCGATGCCTTTCTGCGATACGGTCGGCTGGGCTTCCCCAACTGCCTCTCGGCGGATGCGTTCGAGCTGCGCGTTCGCCTCTTCCTTGCCAAGCCGGAAGTATTCG
>CAMGEN010000092.1:0-3802 GCA_946055075.1 uncultured Verrucomicrobiota bacterium
ACCCACGACCTAGGGATTATGAGTCCCCAGCTCTGACCGACTGAGCTACCGGTCCTCAAGAGTGCGAATAGTTTATCATATTAGACCACTACGTTTCAAGCCACAGACGCCTTCACCCTTATCCCACTTTTTCTGGGGTAATTTATCCCAGTTTTCAAAAAAGTGGGATAAGGGTGCGCCTTAAGCGCGTGGATGTGCCTTGGCGTACTGATCTTTCAAATGCTCGATAGAGACGTGTGTATAAATCTGCGTCGTTGAAAGCGAAGAGTGTCCAAGCATCTCCTGTACGCTCCTGAGATCCGCGCCAGCGTCAAGTAGATGCGTGGCAAACGAGTGACGTAGCTTATGCGGAGAAAGATCGGTGGGAAGGCCAGCCTCGACAAGATAGCGCTTCATCCTGCGTTCTACGAAGCGGGCGGACAACTTCTCGAACCGATCGCTCAGAAAGACTTCCGCGTCAGAACCGCCGAGATCAGGACGCTCAGTGTTGACACAGGAACGCAACATCCTGAGCGCGTCAACCGCCTTCTTGCCAAGAATCACCAATCGGTCCTTACGCCCCTTTCCGGTAACGATTACCGTGCCGTCATTCCAACCAATTTCACGCCAGGTCAGCGACAAGATCTCGCTGATACGACAACCGGTTGAATATAGCGCTTCAAATATCGCCGTGTCACGTAATGCGGCATACCGACTGATCAATTTGTCCTGAAAATCCTTCTGAGGCCGAGAAAGAAAGGCTTGCAAATCCGCAACGGACAGCGTCTTCGGCAAAATCTTGGCCTTTCGCGGACCTTTCAGCAAAGCGAACGGATTGTCCTTAATCACTCCCTCGCGTTGCAGAAACCGGTAAAATGTCCGATTCGCCGCAAGTTTACGACGAACGGTCGTCGGGGATGCTCCACCCGCGGTGAGCGACACCAGGAAACGACGCGCCTCGGCATCTGTCGCCGCAAGCCAATTGGAATACCCATGCGCATCCGAATTACCACGGAGTGCGACGCCAAACTGCGCCACATCCCGCAGATAGTTATCGACCGTATGCTGAGAAGCGTTTCGCTCCGCGGTAAGATACGATTCAAACTGCTGTACCAGAGGATCGGTCATCTAATACTCCGGTTACTCGATAACTTCTGCAGCCTTGTCCTCCGACGAAGGAATATCCTTCAGCCCAAGCGCCGCCGCCCGCGATTCATAATCCGGAATCTGTGCGCGGTACGCCACCACAACCCGCCGCAGTGCGATGATCTGCCGCGGAGAAAGCGAATGTCGCCTGGAAAACTGATCACGCAGGGAATCGACGAAGGACTTGTCATCGTACATTTTGCGCCCCTTCTTGCTGGCAGGACGCCACTTGGTCACGCTCGTCATGAGTTTCAAGAGATCCGGAATCGCGGGATCCGCAACATCGACAGTAAACCCACCGGAAATATGTTCGGAAAGCTTCGCACGTACCGCTTCGCAATCCGGAAGTGCCGATGCATTCTCGCCAACCGTGCGAGCCAGGATCGTGAACTGCTTTGGCGAGAGTCCCCGCCCGTGGTCATATTGCTCTCGAAGAGACTTGATGAACGCGTTCTTATCCAGTCCTCCGATCCGGTCCATCACCCCGAAAGTCCACTTAACAAGTTCTGGATCCGCCTTCTCGCCGCGCGCAACCGCGTTGCCAGCAAGTCCTAGATCCTTGAGCTTCTTTTCCGCATTGTAGATCTGAGACGAATAAGATATCACGAGCCTCACCAGAAACTCAAGCTGCCGCGCAGATACCGCCCTCTCGCCTTTGTCCGCCTGCTCGCGCACACTTTCGACAAACGCCTTATCGTCATAAGTGCGCTTGCCGACGATCTTTGGGGCCTTCCACTCTTTGATCTCGTCCAGCATCGCGAAAACAGCGTCGAGCTTGGCTCGATCCGGCGGAGGGGGCGGAGCCGGCATAGCTCCGAGGAACTTCACGTAGAATTCACTCAGCATCTGATTCATCGGCTCGCCATGCTCTGCGACCTTATCGAGTTCCGTCTCCATCTCGGCCGTATAGTGGACATTGAAAAGAGAGCCCATGTTCTTCACGAGCCAATCGCATACGAGCACGCCTCGTTCAAGCGGCACGAGTTTCTTCTTCGCGGTCTTCGCGTACTCGCGGGTCTTCAAGGTTTCGATCGTCGCGGCGTAGGTAGAAGGACGCCCGACGCCGTTCTCTTCGAGAGCCTTGATGAGAGAGGCTTCGGAATAATGCGACGGACCCTTCGTCTTCTTCTCGTCGGAAAGCCAACGGACCACATCCAGTTCCTCTCCAATCGCAAGCTCCGGCAACTCGTTCACCTCATCGGAATCCTCGTCGTCCTCACCATCCTTCGTCTTCTTCTTGAGCGACAGCTTCATGATCTTGAGAAAACCCTCGAAATCAATGACTGTTGCCGAAGCCGTAAAAAGATACTTGTGCGCAAGACCGCCCTTCACCGCCTCAAGCGAAACGGTCTTGAGCGTAGTCTTGGCATCCGCCATCTGACTCGCGATGAAACGTCGCCAGATGAGATCGTAAAGCTTGAGTTCCTGCGGATCAAGCTTTCCGTCCGCCCGCTTCGGAGAAAACTCAATATCTGTCGGACGGATCGCCTCGTGCGCACCCTGCGCGTCCTCCTTGGACTTGAAGTAATTCGGCTTCTCGGGATAATAGTCAGCGCCGCAGTACCGGACAATGAAATCCTTGGCAGCGGCACGAGCCTGATCGGAGACACTGACCGAATCAGTTCGCATGTAGGTGATACGACCTGCCTCATAAAGCGACTGCGCAAGCTTCATGGTCTTGCCAGGACTCATCCCCAGGACGCTCGAAGCCGTCTGTTGCAACGTCGAGGTTGTGAACGGCGGCAACGAGTGACGCAACTTCGGTTGAGTCTTCAAGTCAACGACCTCTAGTCCAGCCCCCGCAAGATCAAGCATAATGTTATCAGCCGTCTGCTTGTCCTTGATCTCAGGCTTCTCCCCGTCAAAACGCGAAAGCTTCGCCGTGAAGTCTGCCTCCGAAACCTTCTTCTTCGCCTCAACGCCGAGGAGATAGAACGTCTCAGGCACGAACGCATCAATCTCTCGCTGCCGCTCAACAAGGAGCCGGAGCGCGACTGACTGCACCCGTCCTGCGGAAAGCGTACGGTTGTTCGCGCACTGGATGTTCTTCCACAACAGCGGCGAGACCTTGTACCCGACAAGACGATCAAGAATACGCCGCGCCTGCTGTGCGTCCACCAGCGGCATATCAATCTCACGCGGAGCAGCAACGGCCTTCAGGACAGCGCTCTCGGTGATCTCATTATAAGTGACGCGGTGAAACGGCTTACCTTTGGCAACCCCCTTCAGCACCTCGTGCAGATGCCACGCAATCGCCTCCCCCTCACGATCAGGGTCCGACGCGAGATAGATCGCGCCCGCCTTCTTCGCAGCTTCCTTAAGCTCCGCGACAACCTTGGTCTTACCCTCGGAGATCTCATAGGTCGGAACAAACTTCCACGGACCATCCTTCGGGCCTTCAATCTTGATCGCGCCGTTATCCCGCGGCAGATCACGAATATGCCCGACCGAACTCTTCACGGTGAAATCAGCACCCAGATACTTTCCGATGGTCTTCGCCTTCGCTGGCGACTCCACAATCAACAGATTTTTAGACATCTTTACCTTCCCTTGACCCTATGATTCCAATACTCTACATCATTTGGTCGCAATTGTCAATATCAATGCGCAGAACGGCAACCGGCAGATGTTGTAATATCTAATGGGTCAGCAAAGAAAAGAGGTAGACCATGGGGTG
>CAMGEN010000093.1:0-3699 GCA_946055075.1 uncultured Verrucomicrobiota bacterium
CTTAATCCCATTGCAACTTAGAAACATAAGTATTATAGCAAAATCACAATCTAAGACTTATCCAATCAAAAACTTTTCGATCAGAGCGAAGCCTCGTTACGCGAGCGAGAGCCGACAGCCGCACAAGAACACCTTAACGGGTCCGACGTGATCTCGACCCCCAGGGTAAAAGGCGCGCGTGAAGGCGCGCGCGTCGAAATCATGTCGGGGGCACCCGTTAAATGCGGGTTGGGCGGCTGTCGGGCTCGCCGCGTAACCGCGAGGTGCGAAGCGCCGAAGCGATATCACAGCTTGAACAGACAGAGCACCAGCGTGCCGGCGAGGACCAGTGAGAGCGCGATGGTCTTGCGCCTGAGGTTATGCTCGTGAAAGATGAAGGCGCCGATGAAGAACGTGATCACGACCGAGAAGCGGCGCAACAACGAGCCGACCGAGATGAGAGCCTCCGGATCCGCGAGCGCGCGAAAGTAAAGCCAATCCGCGAACGCGAGCGCGATACCGACGAATGGTATCGTCTTGCGCCAGAAGAAAGGCGTGCCTGAAGAAGACCGAACAAGCCGTCCAACTGACCAGATCGTGACGTAAAAGACGAAGTTAAAGAGCTGGAACAGAAGCTGCACCGACTCCTTCGGCGCCGCCGCGACCTGGAACACATACTTGTCGAACAAAGCGGAACAGGCGCTCAGGACCATTCCACCGACCGCATAGTAAACCGCACGGTTCCGGAGGAAGTCAACACCTTCCGCCTTGCCTGCCCAAGAGAAGGCGAAGAAACCAACAAAGACAAGCGACATGCCACACCACTGCACCGCGGACGGATGTTCTCCGTACAGGAAAAACGCGATCAGAATCACAAGCGCTGGCGCCGAAGCGCGAATCGGAGTGGCGATGGTGATCGGCAAAGTCCTCAGCGCAAGGAAAGTAAGTATCCAACTAGTCCCGACGATCACGGTCTTCACGACCGATAGCAACACCACAGTCTCATCACACGCAACAAATGCTCCCCGGAGACGTCCAAAAGCCGCCAAGAACGAGACATAAGCGACCGCGCCGGCGGCGGTAGAAATTATCAAGACAGGAAGAACCGCATTCTTACGAACACTCTCCTTCTTCAGAAGATCGTATACTGCGAGTACCGTGGCACTCGCTAGAAGCCATAACATCCAGCTCATCACCTAACACACAGCAGATGTGCACCTGGAGGGACTCGAACCCCCACGCCGAAGCAGCGGAACCTAAATCCGCCGTGTCTGCCATTCCACCACAGGTGCGTTTATTTCCTCAGCTTGTCGCGATGACTGTAGAAGACCTTCATCTTGTTCGAAAGCGACTGGGCTTCCGGGAAGGTGGAATCTTTCGCGATTTTCTGAAATTCCTCAAGCACGGCGCGCTGCTTACGATCAAGGTTCGCAGGAACCTCGATTACGATGCGGGCGGTAAGATCACCGGCATAACCGCCGCGGAGATTCGGAACACCCTTTCCACGCAGACGGAAAAGCTTACCATTAGGAGTGCCCGCGGGGATCTTCAAAGTCGCGGTGCCTTCCGGCGTAGGAACCTCCACCTCTCCGCCAAGCGCCGCGGTCATTGGAGAGACTGGGATATCGACGCCGAGATCAAGCCCATCCCGCTCGAATATGTCGCTGTCACGCACGCCGAGAACCACATAAAGATCGCCGTTGCTGCCGCCGCGGATACCGCCGGCGCCCTTGCCAGAGACCCGCAGACGTGAACCATTGTCGACCCCGGCCGGGATCTTAAGGGAAATATGCTGAGGCGTCGGAACCTGACCCGCGCCACGGCACTTCTTGCAGGGCTTCTCCAACACACTGCCTTCGCCACCGCAGGTCGGACACGTCTGCTGGACACGGAGGAATCCTCCACCGCCCATAACAACACCGTGGCCACCGCAGGTCTTGCAGGTGACACGCTTGGAACCAGCTGCAGCACCGCTACCATGACATTCCGGACACTGCCCGGGAACCGTCAGGTCAATCGTACGTTCGCTACCGAAAAGCGCTTCGTCAAAATCAATGTCAAGACGGAACGACATATCGTCTCCGTCCCGTGGAGCATTGGGATCACGGGTCTGATGCCTTCCGCCTCCGCTGAAGAAATCACCGAAGCCTCCAAAACTACCGCTTCCGCCGCCTCGTCCTCCGAAGAGGTCGCCGAACATGGAGAAGATATCGTCCATGTTCATACCGCCGGCACCGTATCCGCCCGCACCGCCCTCAAACGCCTGGTGACCGAACTGATCGTAACGCTGACGTTTTTCGGGGTCGTGAAGGACGTCATACGCCTCCGCCGCCTCCTTGAACTTCTCCTCTGCCTCCTTGTTGCCTGGATTACGATCAGGATGATACTTCATCGCAAGCTTACGGTAGGCAGACTTGATCTCGTCCGCCGTCGCCGTCTTGCTCACTCCGAGCACCTCGTAATAATCTCTCTTGTTAGCCATCTTAATCCTCACTGCGGTTTGCCAGAGGAAACGACAACCTGCGCGACCCGAAGGGACTTGCCCTTCAGCATCCAGCCCTTCTTCACTTCGGCGACGACCTTACCTTCTACGACATCGGCCGAGGGCATCATGGTGATGGCCTCCATCCTCCCGGTATCGAGTTCCTTGCCGACTGAATCGAACGGCTCTGCACCGTGATCCTTGAGCGACTTCAGAAGCGTATCGTACGCGAGCTTGACGCCCTTCACAAACGGATCATCTTGATCCTTCGCGTTGGCAAGTGCGAGCGCGAGATTATCCACCGTCGGCAAGATATCCCCGAGAATATCGCTTTCCGCGTAACGGTAGACATCATCACGATCACGAGCGGCACGCTTCTTGTAATTGTCAAAATCAGCCTTAAGCCTAGCGTAGAGATCTTTCCAATCAGGCTCCGCGGGCTTCGCGGATTCTTCCTTCTCCGAATGCTCAACCTGGTGAGGCGAGGGTTCCTCACCTCCAAGCTTGGCATCGGATTCCGAGGAGGCCGGCTCTTTCACCGGCTCCTCGGCAGGCATCGTTTCTTCTTTCGTCATTTCTTCAGCCATCACGCGACACTAATATCTTAATTCGAACATTCCTCACGCCTTGATCTGTCCGGCCTTCGCGAGCATCTTCGCCTCAACGGACTGGATTTCGGCGAAGCCCTGCGAACTGTGCGGATTGAGTCCGTTAGACGCCTCCATAGAGGAATCGGCTTCATTATAGATCGTCGCCTTGAGGCCAGTGAGGGACTCGAAGAAGATGTTGCCCTTGTAAAGACCGAGGGTCACTTCGGCTGTCGCCTTGTCCGCCCAAACCTGAATGGCCGCGCGGGCGGCCTGAGTTGCGGGATCAAACCAACGACCGTCATAGATCTGGTCGCTGACGAGCTTGGAGAGTTCCTGGAAGAGCTTGGTGGAACGACGGTCCATGATGCCCTCATAAATGTACTTGAGACCCCAAGAGAGAACCTCCATGCCGGGAGCCTCGTACACGCCACGGCTCTTGGTGCCGATGATGCGGTTCTCAAGCGCATGCTTCATGCCAATGCCGTTACGTCCGCCGATCTTGTTGAGCTCGAGCATGACCTGGAGCGGGGACATCTTCTTGCCGTTGATGGCGGTGCAACGTCCCTTCTCGAACTTCAGCGTAATCTTCTCGACCTTGTTCGGGGCCTTCTCAGGCCACACGCCCATCGTGGGCTTGACGATGCGCAT
>CAMGEN010000094.1:0-3592 GCA_946055075.1 uncultured Verrucomicrobiota bacterium
CGCTCCGTTTCTCGATCGCGCTGATCACCTCGCTTGAGTGCGACACGAAGGTGAACAAGGAGAAGTTCGAGATCGGTCGTAATTTCACGACTAAGATTTGGAACGCGGCGAAGTTCCTGGAGATGGAGGTTGGAAAGTTGCAGAGTGACAAGGCTGCGGAGTCCGCTCTTGTCAACCTTGAAACCATGAAACCATGCGACCTCACTGCTGATGACAAGCATATCCTCTTCGCTTGCGATCTCGCGTGCCGGAAGGTCAATGATATCCTTTCGCAGTACCGTATCCAGGACGGAGCTCTTGCTGTCTATGACTTCTTCTGGGACCAGCTCTGCGGCGGTTACGTCGAGTATGTTAAGGATTCGCCGAACAAGGCGGTTTCGGTGGCGGTGCTTAAGGATGTTTTCTACAAGGCGCTCAAGCTCCTGCATCCGTACATGCCGTTTGTCACCGAAGAGGTCGCGCATCAGCTCGGCTATCTCCAGGACGGTGAGACGATTATGTTGCAGGAGTTTCCGAAAGGATATTCCGATGCCGAGAAGGCGGCGTGGGAACTTACCGAGGCGAATTATGATTTTGTCAACGCCAAGCGCGAGGCGATCACCGCAGTCCGTGCCCTCCGTGCGGAGTACAAGGTTAAGCCCGGCGACTTCGTGAAGGTCTCAATTGCGCCGACAACGGACGTGGCCTCTGCCGGTCCCGAACCCCTGGCCAAGGAGATTCCATCTCTCGCCAAGGCGATGCGCGCGGAGTCTGTCGAGGTTGTCGCGAAGGACGCGGATCTTCCGATGCCGTCTAAGATTACGAAACTCGGCACGGTCTATCTTTCGCTTGAAGGGCTCGTAGATAAGGTCGCCGAGGCTAAGCGTATTGCCGGCGAAATCGCGAAGCTCACGGGCTTTATCAAGGGCAAGGAGGCGAAGCTTGGTAACGCGAACTTCGTCGCACATGCTCCCGCGGCAGTAGTAGAAGATGAAAAGACAAAACTCGCCGAGGGACGGGAGAAGCTCGCCCAGCTTGAGAAGCTCTTAAAGCTGTTCGCGTAAGCGGCGTGGGCATTGAGAAGTCTAATACTTGGAAACATCATGTAGGGGGGAGCTGATGAAAAAGCTAATGATTATCCTGGTCGGTCTTGCCGTTGTCGCCGGTTGTGCGACGAACGGAGTCAGGGAGTCTGGAACCACATTTGCGTATGATGCGTTGAAGCAGTATGTGTCTGATGGCCGTCTTCCTGGTGCGATCTCGATTTTCTACGACAATGGCATACAGGAAACATGTTGTATCGGTTATGCCGATGTCGCCGCGGAACGCCCGATTACAATGGATTCCTGTTATATGCAGTGTTCTCAGACCAAGGGTTTCTGCGGGGTTACCGTTGCGAAACTTGTGGAAGACAAGATGATTAGGCTTGACGATCCTGTCAGTCGGTATTTGCCCGAGTTTGCGGAACTCTGGCTGGATGCCGGTGCGACCAACGGGATCCGCACGCTTAAAAAGGTGAAGAACACCTTGACAATTCGCATGTGTCTCAATCATACAGGAGGTTTCCCGTTCGAATCCTCTGTGAAGACTCCGTCTGTCAATGCGAATGGTAAGGAAATGAGAGTCGTAGGCGGCGGGTGGTCGGGTGGCTGTCCTATTCGTCAGGTGGCGATGGTTGCGGCGAAGTCTCCGCTTCTTTTTGAACCTGGTACGCGCGTTCAGTATTCTAACACTGGTATAGATATCGCTGCCGCGGTGGTTGAGGTCGTTACCGGAATGCGGTGGGAGGATTACCTTAAGCAGTCCGTTCTCGATCCGCTTGACATGTCGGCTACTACGTTCTGGCCGACGGATGAGCAGTTGAAGAATCAGGTGGAGATGTACGAGCCGCAGAATAACGCGCCGGCTAAGTATCTGGAGTTCTCGAATTGGGAGCAGCGTCCGTACAATGATCGTTCACGCGTTTTTGCGTCTGCTGGCGCGGGGCTTTGGACGACGGCCAGAGATCAGCTCAAGTTCTACAAGATGCTCATGAATCTTGGTGTCGGCGAAAACGGCGTGCGTATCCTCAAGGAAGAAACGGTTCGCGAGATGCTTGCCGTCTCTTCCCGTCCTGCTGGCATGGGCGGTTATTCGCTTGGTCTCGTTGCGCCCGAAAAGGATGGTGATGACGCATGGTTCGGTCATGGTGGTGCTTGGGATACGAATTGCATGGTTAACTGGCATAAGAAGCAGCTTAAGATGTGGGTCAGTCAGCTTTGCGGTGGCGGAGAATTCCGGATCTGGAACAAGCCGGCACGCGAAGACGCTGCCAATGCCTTCTTCCGCTATACGATTGACAATTCTGCGGTTGATGCCTATACCGGACGTACGAAGTGAACGGGAAGTCGGATATGAATCGGTACGAATTTCCCGGATTCATCGACGTCCATGTTCATTTTCGAGATCCAGGTGTGCCAGAGGCAGAGACTACCGCATCGGGACTTGCCGCAGCCTCTCGCGGCGGTTTTGGCGGGGTTGTGACGATGCCCAACACGTCGCCCGCCTGCGACTCCCCGGATCTGATCCGATACCAGAAGGATGCTGGGAATAAATTTCTTCGCTCCGCACCCTGCACCCAGCGCTCCGCGCTTCTCTTCCCGTCCGCGTGTATTTCGAAAGGTCGTCATGGAAAAGAAGTGGCGGATTTAGAGCGGTTGGCTGAAGCGGGTGCGGCGTTTTTTACTGATGACGGAACTTATTTGTCGGACCAGAAAGTTCTGGAGGAAGCGATGCGTCGCGCTTATGATCTCAATATGGTCATCTGCCAGCATGCGCTTGCTTCGGAGTTCACGGAGGCCGAAGCGATCGCACGCGACCTGTCCGTCTGCCGTGAGACTGGTTGTCGGTATCATGTCCAGCATATTTCTACCGCGAAGGGCGTGGCGTTGATTCGTGACGCGCAACGTGAAGGGCTGCCCGTCACCGCCGAAGCAACCCCGCATCATCTGCTCCTTACGAAAGATGATATTCCATTTTCATCCGCTGATCCTTGCCTTCAACCTTCGTTCTTCAAGATGGCTCCGCCTTTGGCAACAAAGGAGGACCGGTCTGAATTGCGAAGGGCGGTAAAGGACGGAATTCTGATGTTCGCGACTGATCATGCTCCGCACCCTCTTGCGAAGAAGAATCTTCCGTATGAGATGGCGGCGAACGGTATCATCGGACTTGAGACCGCGATTCCGATCACCTATGCCGTGATGGTAGAGGAAGAGGGGATGGACGTCGAAAGTTGGGCTAAGGCTTGGTATGACATGCCCGCCCGGATTGTTCATGGGCTTGATCCGACGGTTTTGCAGCATACTGTTGTCGAAGTTGGAGGCGAAAAAATGATCAATACAAACGATTTCGTCTCTCTCTCACGGAACTGCCCTTATAACGGGATGGTTTTCCGTTGTTTTCCTTGCTGACCCGCTGCAGAAAACTCGTTCCTTAATCCCGAAGTCACCGCGCTCTACAAGGATTAGCTCGGCAATACTGCGGCGCAAGAGCGTCGAGAATGCTTCTCGAATACGTTTATGGTGAATTGCAAGCACGGTGAGTCAATTTTTTGAAGATGCTTCTGAGCGTCTTG
>CAMGEN010000095.1:0-3536 GCA_946055075.1 uncultured Verrucomicrobiota bacterium
TCCGACGCGGATTTAGCGAGCACCAGCGCCGAATCGCCCCCGGCTCGAAAGCTTTGCGTGCATCAATTCAAAAAGTGGGATAAGGGTGTGGCTACTTCCCCCTCGGAAGCACCCAGCTGACAGATCGATTGGCCTTCTTGAAAATCGCCTTGGCAGTCGCTTGAACGTCGGCCGCGGTAACGGCACGAACCGCTTCAACCTGCTCGGCGGTCGAGACAAGACGTCCGAACGCGAGCATCATCGCACCATGAAAGAACAGCTTGGAGATCACACGTTCATGGGAAAGGCGGAAATTACCGCAGAGGAAATCCTTGGTCCGTTTCAGTTCCGCCGCTGACACACGCTTCTCGCAAAGCCTCTTCACTTCCCGTTCGATCACCTTGAGCGCATCCTCGCGCTTCGCCGGATCGAGCCCTGCGGAAATTACGAACATCCCAGCATCCTGGAAGAACTGCATCCGAGATGAAATATCGTAACTGAGCCCCCTTTTCTCACGGACCTCTTGGAAAAGCCGTGAACTCATCCCGCGACCGAGAATGCCGTCAATCACGGTAGCCGCGTATTTACGCCTGTCCGTTATACCGAAAGTCTTCCAGCCGATCGCCAGCTGCGCCTGCTGAATATCCTTATAGACGGTGGAATTTTTCATTGACGATCCTCATGGCTTCATCGGGTTCGATGGCCCCGGCAATGACAACGACAGTGTTATCTGCGCGATAATGAGACTTGATGTACTTCCGGAGATCGGAGGCCTTCATCGGACGAAGCGACTCCTCGCTACCCGCCACCGACGCGCCAAGCTGCGAATCGGGGAATAAGTTGCGCTGGAGATTCTCCATCGCAACCGATCCCGGATCATCGGCGTACATCCTGATCTCCTCGATGATCACTTCTTTCTCGCGCGAGAACTCGTCTTCCGGGATGGCGGCATTGAGATACATGTCCGCAAGGATATCCACCGCATCCGCGAGATACTCGCTCGGCAGGTGCATGTAGTAACAGGTCGACTCCTCGCCAGTGAACGCATTGAAATTGCCTCCGCGACCTTCGATCGACCGTGTAATATCAATCGGTTTTCGCGTCGGAGTGCCCTTGAAGAGCATATGCTCGATAAAATGCGAGATACCCGCGGTCTCGGCGTTCTCATGCCGAGATCCGCTCCTGACGAACACGCCGACCGCGACACTCTCGGCCTCACACGGCACCATCACGACCCTGAGTCCGTTAGACAGGGTCTCACAGCGCGGCGACATTCATCTCCTTTATCGTGGTACGCCCGTCATACAGAGCCTTGCCAACAATGGCAGCACGGAGATTTGAGCGTTCAAGGGCCTTGAGATTCTCGACATCGAAAGGCGAAGAAACACCGCCCGAAGCAGTAATCTGACAGGACGGAGCGGCATCGCAGATCGCCGCCATCTGAGTGAGGTTGGGACCGCCCAGCATGCCATCAGTCGCCGTATCGGTATAAATG
This sequence comes from uncultured Verrucomicrobiota bacterium, assembly GCA_946055075.1. GTDB lineage: Bacteria > Verrucomicrobiota > Kiritimatiellia > RFP12 > UBA1067 > UBA1067. The sequence continues at coordinate 1,475 of CAMGEN010000095.1, forward strand.
ATCGTCTTCACTCCAGCCGCGGCAACCGCCTTCGCGAGATCCGTCGCAAGAACCTTGGTCGTCTCGACCCAACCCTTCGTTTGCACGAAACCGTCACGCGCGTCAATGCCGACCGCGATCCGATCTCCATAAAGCTCGATCGCCTTCGAAAGGAACTCCGGATTTTCCAACGCCGCCGAACCGATGATCGCGCGAGTCGCACCGGCCTCGATCACCGCGCGAAGCGCCTGTGGAGTGCGAAGACCGCCGCCGACTTCAACCGGACCGCCGAACGCCTCGATGATGCGCGCGATGACCTCGGCATGCCTAGGCGTACCGGCAAACGCACCGTCCAGATCGACGACATGCAACTCCTGCCCGCCCTGCATACGCCAGTCACGCGCCTGCTCGGCGGGATCGTCGCCGTAAACCGTAACATCATCCGCACGCCCCTGACGGAGACGCACGCACTTGCCGTCTTTCAAATCAATCGCCGGTAAGATAACCATCAGATAACCCCCTTCGAGGAAGGAACGCCCTTCTCGTTAGGATCAACTGCCTTCGCCATGCGAAGCGCGCGGGCAAAAGACTTGAAAAGCCCCTCACAAACATGATGAGCTTCATCTCCGTAGAGCTGACGAAGATGAATGTTGGACCGGCTTTCGACGGAAACCGCACGGAAAAACTCCTCAATCAGCTTTACCTCGAAGTCCTTGACGAACATATGCTTCATTGCGCACTGCATCACGAGGAAAGGACGCCCCCCAAGATCAAGCGAAGTCTCGCAGAGCGCCTCATCCATCGGAATGGACGCGAAGCCATAGCGCGAAATCCCCTTACGGTCGCCAAGCGCCTCATCAAGCGCCTTGCCTAGGACCAGACCGACGTCCTCGACCGTATGGTGATAATCCACTTTGAGATCGCCCTTCGCCTTCACCGTGAGATCTATGAGCGCGTGTTTCTTCAGCAGTTCTAGCATGTGATCGAAGAAACCGATTCCGGTATCGATCACTCCATCCCCGGAACCGTCGAGATTCAGCTCAAGAGCTATCTGCGTTTCCTTGGTGTTCCGTTCAATCTTAGCGTTTCTCATATGGATATTATATCAAAAACACGGCCAATCGGTCATTTGCATACTCTGCAGTTTGTCATATTGGTGTGTACCAAAATCAAAAAACCAATTAGCTTACTTCAAGATCCATTCGTTGACGAACCCCTTCGGAAACGAAACGCTTCCCGGCGGAATCCACCGGGAAGCGTTCGCGTGATTCATCTTTCGGGCAATCAGACGCGCTTCAGAAGGACATCCTTTTCGTACTTCTGGACCTTCTTGAACCAAGCCTCGTCAGAATCGACCTTCGCGCGCTTGCAGAACTCGTCCCAAATCGCGTCGACGGGATAGTTCTTGTACTCCTCCTGCAGGACGAGCTGCGCGGTGAATTCACCGGCCTCCTGGAGCGCCTTAAGCTGCTTCCAGGGGGTGAGCATCGCCTTGAGGAGCTCCTTCTGCATGTTGCGCATACCGAGCACCCACGCCGCGACGCGGTTGATCGAGGCGTCGAAGTAGTCGAGCGCGATGATGAAATTCTCCGGACCCATCTTCACAATCTCCTGGGCGCACGCGCGCAGGTCGTCGTTCTGACGGATGACATGGTCGGAATCCCAGCGGACCGGACGCGAAATGTGGAACGCGACCTTGCCGAAGGTCATCAGGAACGAGCTGATCTTGTCGGCGACGGACTCCGTCAGGTGGAAGTGCCCCATGTCGAGGAGCGCGAGAATCTTGCGGCTCTGCGCATAGCCCATCACGAACTCATGGGAGTTGACGGTGTAGGATTCGACGCCGATGCCGAAGAGCTTCGACTCGAAGCACGGAATGCAGGCCTTCTTGTCGTACTTGTACTTGAAGATCTTGTCGAGCGAGTCGGCCATGCGCTGACGCGGACCGAGACGGTCGCTAGGCTCGTCCTTGTAGCCGTCGGGACACCAGAAGTTGATCGAGCAGGGAGACTTGAGCTCCTTGCCGAAGTACTCGGCGATCTTGAGGCACTGGATGCCGTGCTCGATCCAGAACTTGCGGATC
>CAMGEN010000096.1:0-3420 GCA_946055075.1 uncultured Verrucomicrobiota bacterium
CTCCCATCGCCTCTCCGAGGATGTAGGAAAGCGTCGTCTTGCCGAGTCCGGGCGGCCCGGAGAAGAGGACATGATCGAGCGATTCGCCGCGGTCCTTCGCGGCCTTCACGGCGAGGAGCAGACGGTCACGGATCTTCTGCTGACCCACGAAACCGTCAAAATCTGTTGGACGGAGCTTGTTGTCAAACGCCGTCGAACGGTTCAGTTCCTCGCTCACACGTTCACTCATGCCGGCTTATACGAATCCTTCAAGGTGACCGTACGATTGAAGACCGGCGCGCCGGGCTTCGAATCGTATTCATCCGCGACGAAGTAACCGGTGCGTTCGAACTGGAAGTGATCAAGCGGCTTCGCCTCACCGAGCGCGGGCTCGACATAGGCGGTAATGACCTTGAGCGAATCCTTATTCATATACTTCAGGAACTCGCCCGGGCCGTCCTTCAACGGATCCTTCTCAGTGAAGAGACGGTCGTAGAGGCGGACCTCGGCCTTGACGCCGGAAAGCGCGTCTACCCAGTGGATCGTCCCCTTCACCTTCCGCCCGTCCGCCGCGTTACCGCCCCAGCTCTCCGGGTCCCAGGTGCCGTGGATCTCGACGACAACACCATTCGCATCCTTCACGCAGCCCGTGCACTTGAAGATACACGCGCCGCGGAGACGAACCTCCTGTCCGGGCGCCATGCGGAAGAACTTCTTCTCGGGGACCTCCATGAAGTCCGCACGCTCGATCCAAATCTCCTTGCCGAACGGCAGCCTGCGCGTGCCGGCGGCTTCGTTGAGCGGATTGTTCGGAAGCTCGACTTCCTTCGCGCCGCCCTCCCAGTTGTCGATGACGACCTTGACTGGATCGAGAACGGCCATACGGCGCGTAGCGGTCTGGTTGAGCTCTTCACGGACGCACCACTCGAGGAGAGCGGGGTCAGACTCCGACTCAACCTTGGAGACTCCGACACGATCGCAGAACTCGCGAATCGCGCCCGGCGTATAACCGCGACGGCGCATGCCGCACACGGTCGGCATCCGCGGATCATCCCAACCGGCGACGTGCTTCTCGGTGACGAGCTGTAGGAGAAGACGCTTGGACATCACGGTGTAGGTGATGTTAAGACGCGCGAACTCGCGCTGCTGCGTACGGATCTTGACGCCGTTACGGACAGGCAGCATCCCCATCTCGTCGAGGCGGTCGACTACCCAGTCGTAAAGCGGACGGTGCACCTCAAACTCGAGCGTGCACATAGAGTGGGTCACGCCCTCGAGCGCGTCTTCGATCGGATGCGCGAAATCGTACATCGGATAGACGCACCACTTGTCGCCGAGATGATAGTGCGAGACGTGGCGGATGCGGTAGATGACGGGATCGCGTAAATGGATGTTCGGCGAAGCCATGTCGATCTTCGCGCGGAGGCACCATTCGCCGTCCGCGTACTTGCCGTCGCGCATCTCGTGGAAGATCTGGAGATTGCGCTCGGGAGTCGTATCGCGCGAGGGACTGGGCTTGCCGGGTTTCTCGGGAACGCCGCGGTATTCCTTCCACTCGTCCTGTCCGAGATTGCAGCAGTAGGCCTGTCCCTTCCTAATCAGATTCTCGGCGATCTCGTACATCGTGTCGAACATGTTCGAGGCGTTGTAGAAGCCGGGCTCTCCCGCATCGCCTTCGCCGGACCACTGGAAGCCGAGCCAGTTGATGTCCTTCTTGATGTTCTCGGCGTATTCGTCGGACTCCTTAGTCGGATTCGTGTCGTCGAGGCGGAGATGGCACTCGCCGTTCATGAGCTTGGCCATGCCGAAGTCGACGCACACGGCCTTAGCGTGGCCGATGTGGATGTAGCCGTTCGGTTCCGGCGGGAAGCGGGTCACTACCTTGCCGCCGGTCTTGCCGTCGGCGACGTCCTTTTCAATCCACTGACGAAGAAAATGACGGGAAGTGTCTGATTCGTTCATAGTTGCGTGATATTATACCATAAAATGCCGTTGAACAGCCGATTTACCAGCGGTTCTGGTGGATTCTGGCAGGATTCCACTTATCCTTCGGTTCGGGTTTTTCGGCGGGAGAGCCGAGAGGAATGACGTTAAGCGGCATATACCCTTCCGGAATCGAGAGGATCTTCCGCACGGCGGCGACGCGGTCTTCACCGGGATAGACGCCAGTCCAGACCGCGCCGAGACCGAGCGCCTTAGCGGTGAGCAGGATGTTCATCGAGGCCGCGGAGCAGTCGTGGATCCAATACTCCTTCCCGCGCCCGGGGAGTCCGTTGTCAAGATTCCCGCACACGATGATCGCCGCTTGCGCCCCATTGCCGACGCGCGAATACGGAAGTGCCTCGCCAATCGCCTTGAGCTGCGCGGGATCGCGTACCACGACAAATTCCCACGGCTGCTTGTTCATCGCGGACGGTGCGCACATGGCGGCGCGCAGGATCTTCTCAACGGACTCGTCCGAGACCGGCACGGACGGATCGAACTTGCGGATACTCGTCCGTTCGCGGATCGTCGTGAAGACGCCCGGTTCGCCGCTGGACATCTGCGCGACGGCGAGCTGCCTTTTCAACGCGGAATTCTCGTCTCGCAGCGAGAAGATCATCACCGCCATTGTGCCCATGATAACCACGGTCATTCCGAGCCGCAGAATCTGCATTACCATTCTCTTCATTGTCTTGCTCCTGATTGGGTTGAATAAACTATTGTATATCCTCAGCCTACCAGCGACTTTTCGGCAAACGCCCAGATAATGGCGATGACCAGGGACGGTAGCATATTCGCGACACGGATATGCTTGTCCGTATGGATAAGATTCCAGCCGACGCAGAAGATCAGCAGATTCCCGACGTACGAAAGATTGCTCAGCGCCTCAGGCGTGAAAACCGGAGCCATGAACCGTGCCCCCAGCGTGATTCCGCCCTGATATATGAGAATCGGAATCGCCGAAAAGACCGCGCCTCGGCCGAGGGACGCAACGAAAACAATCGTGATGACGCCGTCCATCACCGACTTGAGGTAGAGAATCGACGGATTGCCCTTGAGTCCATCCTCGATCGAACCGACTATCGCCATCGCGCCGACACAGAACGTCAGCGACGCGGTGACGAACGCCGTGACGAAGGTCCCGTCCCTCTCGTTATGCGTTACGCGGCGGATCCGGGCAGCGAACCGTTCGAGCATCGCCTCAAGATTCCACCATTCCCCCAATACGCTGCCGATCGCAAGCGAAAGGACGAGCATCAGTCCGCCCTGCGAGACCAGCCGTCCGTCGATATTCGCCCGCAGCATCTCCTGAAACGTGCCGGCGACACCTACGAACATTACACTGACCGCGATGCCCGACACGATCGTCTTCTGATAGCGTTCCGTCAGCCGTCCGCCACAGACCATACCCACCAGACCGCCGGCGACGATGGCCGCGGTATTCACTATGGTTCCCAG
>CAMGEN010000097.1:0-3419 GCA_946055075.1 uncultured Verrucomicrobiota bacterium
GGCACGTTGTCGCTTCTGTCCGTAACCTTGCTCGCCGAAACCGAGCGGATTTTTCGTCCCGCTCGTACGACTCGCGGGAACACGAACATCATGAAGGTCCAGCCGATTGATTCGGCGAAATGGATTTGGCATAATGATGATCTCGCGATGTCCGTCGGCGCCGGGGAGATCACGCATAATGCGCAGAAGGACGCCACGGTGTGTCCGGTGATGATTTTCGAAAAGGATTTCGAGGTGAAGGAGGGCGAGAAGCCGTTCGAGATCGATGTCTCGGCCGATGAGCGTTTCTATCTGACGCTGGACGGAGAGTTCGTCGCCCGCGGACCCAACCGTGCCGATGTTTCCAACTGGCAGTACAACACTTACCGCGTTTCGCTCAAGCCCGGTAAGCATGTCTTCCGTGCGGTCGTGACTCGCGTCGGCAATCATGCCCCGCTCGCGCAGCTTTCCTATCGCGGCGGCTTCGTCTTCAAGGCGTCCGGCGAATATGACGAGCGCCTCACCACCGGCAAGGCGAAGTGGAAGGTCGCCTGGTGGAAGGGCATGAAACCCGCCGGCGCGGACAATGGCGTCTGGGGCACGGGTTCGCAGTTCGAGATCAGCGGAACCTATCCGACCTTCGGCGCCGCGGCGCTTGATTGGCAGGATCCGGTCGTGGTCCGTTCTGATGCTGGACGCGACGCCTATCCGATCTGGGGCGGACGCAGCCCCGGTTGGATGCTTTTCCCGTCGCAGCTTCCGGACCAGATGGAGAAGACGGTGAAGCCGGGCGAATTCCGTGCCGCTTCGCGCGCCGCCGAATGGCGCAAGGACCACGTCTACACCGAGTCCGAAACGAAGGACTTGCTGGTTGGCGAGTTTAACCGGCTGCTCCGCGGCGAAACCGCCGCGGTGACGATTCCTGCGAATACGAAGGTCCAGCTGGCGTGGCATCTCGGACGCTACATCTGCGCCTACCCGGTGGTGAAGACCGCGAAAGGCAAGGACGCGAAGCTCTCGCTTTCCTTCACCGAGTCGTCCCGTGACGGCGTATCCAAGCTGAAGGGCAACCGCGGCGAGATCGTCGGCAAGTTCCTGCAGGGATACGGCGACACCTATCGTTGCGACGGGACCGAGTGCGCGTTCTCCACGCCGTGGTTCCGGTGCGGACTCTGGGCGCGCCTTGATGTCGAAACGAAGGACGAGCCGCTCGAGATCCGCGAGCTCGCGCTGATCGAGAACCGGTATCCGGTCGAGATGGAGAGCGAATTCTCCTCGCCGGACGATCCGTCGCTCGCGGACATCCGCCGCATCTGCGCGAGGGCGATGCAGATGTGCTGTCATGAGATGCTGTTCGACTGCCCGTATTACGAACAGCAGATGTACCCCGGCGACACCCGCGTGCAGCTCCTGGTCCTCGGGTCGCTTTCGCGCGACGACCGGATCATCAAGCGCGCGATTGAGATCTACGACCTCGCGACGCGCGACGACGGACAGTGTCCCTTCAATTATCCGACTCGCGGCACGCAGGAGGGCTTTACTTATACGCAGTGTTATCTGCTGATGTTCGGCGATTACGTGATGAACCACGGAGACAAGGAGTGGCTCCGCGCGCGGCTTCCCGGAATGCGCAAGTCGATGGCGGGTTGCGAACTTTACGAGAACGCCGATGGCCTCATCGAGAACACGCCCGGTTGGAACTTCATGGACTGGGTAGAGGGCTGGCCCAGCGACGGCACGATGATCAACACCGAATACGGCTGCAAGCTCAATTCGTTCGTCAACCTGATGTGGCTCCTCGATATGCAGTCCGCCGCGAAGGTTGAACGCGCCTTCGGCAACGATCATCTCGCGGCCTATTGGGAAGGCAAGGCGGCGAAGCTCACGGACGCGATTATCGCGAAGTTCTGGGACGAGAAGCGTTCGCTGATCGCCGACACCGTCGAGAAGAAGTCGTTCTGCGAGCACTGCCAGGCGATGGCGATCATCGCCGGACTCCTTCCAGCAGACAAGGAGGCGGAGATGTTCCGTCATCTCGTCGAGGACAAGGATCTCTGCCGCACTACGGTCTACTTCAACTACTATCTCTTCGAGGCGTACTTCAAGATGGGACGCTCCGATCTCTTCCAGAAGCGGCTCGACCTCTGGCGCGATTACGTCGCCCGCGGACTCACCACGCTGTCCGAAGCTCCCGATTCCGGCAAAAACGGACAGCCCGAGTCGCGCAGCGACTGCCACGCCTGGGGATCGCATCCGATCTGGTTCATGCAGTCCGGCATCGCCGGCATCCGCTCTGACGCGCCGTGGTTCGAGAAGGTCTTGATCGAGCCGCAGCCCGGCGCGCTCAAGTCGCTCAAGGCGAAGCACCCGCATCCCAAAGGCTGGATCGAGGTCGATCTCAAGTTCGACGGCGAAACGGCGAAGGGCACGGTTAATACGCCAGTTTCCGGCAAATTCTTCTTCGGCAAGACCGTCCAGGACCTTGTCCCCGGCATCAACGAAATCCGTTGATGCATCGGGATGACAGGCTTGCATTAGTGAGGATTGCCGCGGGGACTACCCGACGGGGTATGACTGCCGTGGGGCGAATATGATATAATATGGAAAATTTTACGAATAACTACATCTACACCTTAAAACTACACCTGACTTATGGACAAATGGCAGTATCTGGATGACGCGATGGTCGCGTCCAATAAGAAGACGATCAAGGAGCTTTTCGCGGAGAATCCCGACCGGGCGAAGAAGTTCTCGCTCGAGGCGGCGGGCTGGTTCCTCGACTACTCGAAGAACCGCGTCGACGAGAAGGCGATGAAGGCGCTGATCAAGCTCGCCGAGGAATCGAACCTCAAGGCCGAGATCGAGAAGATGTTCACCGGCGAGAAGATTAACGTCACCGAGAACCGCGCCGTGCTGCACACCGCGCTGCGCAACTGCGACGCGCAGGCGAAGGTCTTCGTGGACGGCAAGGACGTGATGCCGGAGGTCCGCAAGGTCCTTGACCAGATGGGCGACTTCAGCGATCTCGTCCGTAACGGCAAGTGGCTCGGCTGTACCGGCAAGCGCATCAAATACGTCGTCAACATCGGCATCGGCGGCTCCGACCTCGGTCCCGTGATGGCGAATATCGCGCTCACTCCCTATTCGAAGCGCTCGCTCAAGTTCTTCTTCGTGTCCAACGTCGACTCGACGCACCTCGCCGAGACGCTCAAGGCGGTGAAGGCCGAGCAGACGCTCTTCATCATCGCCTCGAAGACGTTCACCACGCAGGAGACGATGTCCAACGCCAACGCCGCAAAGGCGTGGTTCAAGAAGGCGCTCGGCGAGAAGGCCGACGTCGCCAAGCACTTCGTCGCGCTCTCGACCGCCGCCAAGGAGGTCACCGAGTTCGGTATCTCGCCCGCGAACATGTTCCCGTTCTGGGACTGGGTCGGCGGACG
>CAMGEN010000098.1:0-3359 GCA_946055075.1 uncultured Verrucomicrobiota bacterium
GTGATTGTACGCGAAGAAACATCGAGCCCCTGCATCCGAGTGCCGAATGACGCCTGGCCAACAATAGAGACCAATGCCTCGCGCCCGAAAGAGATCTCAAGGCGAGTCTCATCCGTAAGCGTACGGAACATGGACCCTAGAGGAAAGAAACGACCCTCATCAATCTTAGCCCACTCCTGTTGACCAGGAACAAGGACTTCCGCGCGCCCTTCCAGGCGTTTGCAGAAGGGAAGTATCGTAAACAGTTTGTCATTAATCTCGGAAATATGATCCGAATCTGACTTTTCCTCCGATTTGGTCTCCTCGACAGACTCCTCGGCGGTTTCCTCGGCTGTCTCTTCCTCGTCCTGGGCGAACACAGTAACGAACGCCGCCAACGCGGCGACACAGGTAAGCGTACGGATCGTCATGTTCATTGTAGCTATTAGTTATTAGCTGTTAGCTGTTAGTGATGGTTCTAGAAGTCAAACGAGATGGGCGCCGTCGGACGCCTGAATAACAGAGCAAACCGGCTCGTCACCAAACTTCGCCTTGTATTCCTTCGTGATCTGCGCGGCGATCTTATCGGACGCGGACGGATCGACGAGAAGACAGCAGCTGCCGCCGAAGCCGCCGCCGGAAAGACGCGCGCCGTAGACCTCGGGAATCGCCTTCGCCGCGTCAACAATCGCGTCAAGCTCCTCGCAGGAGTTCTCGAACCAGTTTCGGCTCGACTCGTGGGAATCGTACATGAGACCACCGAAGGCCTTCACATCGCCCTTCTCAAGGAGCGAAGCCCCCTGCAACACGCGCTCGTCCTCACCGATCGGGTGGACCGCACGCTTCGCCGTGGTCTCGCTGAGCCCGCCGCGGTAAAGCACCCACTCCGCCATCGTGACGTCACGGAGATGCGTGACCGGCTTACGGAGAACCTGCGCGAAATACTTCGCCGCATCTTCGCAGGCCTGACGACGCGAAGCGTAGGCGCCGTCGACGAGCGCATGCTTGGCGTTGGATTTCACCATCATGAAAGCGACGCCGTCGCCCATCGGGACGGATTCGAAAGTGTTGCTGCGGAAATCGCTCTTCACTAGCGCACCGGCCTTGCCGTACATCGAAGATGCCTGATCGAGCAGTCCGCACGGGCAGCCAGCGAAGGTGTGCTCCGCCTTCTGACCGATCTTGGCGAGCTCGGTCTTGTCATAGGAGGTGCCGTAAACCTTCTGCAACGCAAGCGCCGTGGCCATTTCAAGAGCGGCGGACGAACTCAGACCAGCGCCGAGCGGGATATTGCCGCCGAAGACCGCCTTGAAGCCCTTGCCCGCCTTCGTCGCGTCACCCGAGAAGAGCCACGCGAAGGTGCCGAGCGGATAGTTCGCCCAGGTCGCTCCGGACTCGACCTTCTTGACGTCCGCAAGCCGGCCCTTCCAGGCCTCGCCCGCAGCGCCGATGTCGGTCGCGAAGATCTCAACGGTGTCGTCGGCGGACGGGGCGACCGCGAAGAACGTGCCCTTGTCGATGGCAGCGGAGAAGACATAGCCCTCGTTGTAGTCGGTGTGATTGCCGAGCACCTCGATGCGGCCGGGAGCATAGCTCACCACCGCGGGCTTCGCGCCGTAAAGCGCCTCGAACTTCGCAACGACCTTGTCGTACACTTCTTGGTTCAGCATGGCGTATATCCTCTCTTCAACTTCTACTTAAGTCTTCAACTGTCTCACTTCACCATCTCGTCGATGTTCTTCGGCGGCTTCGACAGGAACGCCGAATAGACGAAGAGGTACGCGAGCGCAAGACCCGGGACAATGTAGGAGAACATGTGGCCGAACTTGTCGGCGATGCCGTTCTGGATGAGCGGCAGAATTCCGCCGCCGACGACCATCACCATGAAGAGTCCCGAAGCGGCGGCCGTGTACTTGCCGAGCTTCTCAGTCGCGAGGTTGAAGGTCGAAGGCCACATGATCGAGGTCATGAGACCGCAGAGCGCGAAGAGGAGCGCCGTGAGCGGGACCTGGACCATCTCGAAGCCGGAGCCGGTGAACACGACCATCTTGGCCGCGACCGTGGTGACCTGGGTACCGACGATGATGAGCGCAATCGCGGTAGCAGTGGTAACGCTCATGAGGATGCGGCTTGAGATCTTGCCGCCGATGAATGCGCCGATCGTACGTCCGACGAGCATGAGGAACCAGTAGGTGCCGGCGGCCATGCCCGCGATCTTCGCGGCGTTCTTGGCGAGCTCGGCATTGCCGGAGGTCATGAGCGGACCGTTCGCGGACGAGAGCCAGAGGTCCATCGTCGCGGGGATGCCGATCTCGATGCCGACGTACATGAAGATGCCGATGACGCCGAGGAGGCAGTGACGGAACTTGAGCGGCGCGAGCACCGGGATATCCTCGGTCGTGTTGCCCTGATCGGGATTCTTGATCGGAATGAAGGAGAGGATGACGAACGCCGCTGCGAAGACCGCGAGCGCGATGTAAAGAACGAGATTGACATCAGCGACCATCGTCTCCTTGGTGATCTGACCGATCAGCGCGCCCACGAGAATCGGGGTCGCGGTGCCGGCGAGGGAGTTGAAGGTGGTGCCGATCATGTTCAGCTGGTTGCCGCGGTTACCGCCGCCGCCCAGGAGGTTGAGCATCGGGTTCACGACCATGTTGAGCATGCAGACCGCAAAGCCGCAGATGAAGGCACCGAGAAGGTACACGCAGAACGGAACGAGCGCGCTGCCGTCAGCCGCAAACGGAACCTTGCCCGAGAGGAACTGGATGCCGACGCCGATGAAACCCGTGGCGATACCAGCCATCGCGGTGAACTTATAACCCTTCTTGGCGAGCATTTTGCCAGCGGGAATGCCCATGAAGAGATACGCGGCGAAGTTCATCATGTTGCCCATCATGCCGAGCATGTTGGAGCCGTCGATACCCTTCTGCAGAAGCCAGACCTTACCCATCGGCGCGGCGAGATTCGTCACGAACGAAATCATGCCGTAAATGAACATCATTGTGATGACGGCAACCCAGTTGGTGCCCTGCTTCTGCTGAGTATCCATGTTTATGTTCCTTATTGAAGGTTATTGTTAGGTATTATATCGCAAAAGCCACGCGGAGTCAATGCCCTGCGTGGCGTTCACCCTTATCCCACTTTTTCTGGGGTAATTTATCCCAGTTTTCAAAAAGCCCAATAAAACCCTATGAAAATTTATTTTCACACCCCTTCTTTTTCGTCGTAGACTTTTCCATCTGAAGGCGCTTTTCAGGCGCAAGAGCCGTTTTCTTGCTGGTGATTCACTGATTTAGGCTTGGATACTCGCCTAAATCCCGGGAAAAACGAAGGTGGCGACATCGATTTTGCGGTCTTTCACGTTTCGCGCCGAAAAA
>CAMGEN010000099.1:0-3245 GCA_946055075.1 uncultured Verrucomicrobiota bacterium
CTCATCGTCCGAACCGATCCCGAACATCCGAACTCGCCGCATCAGGAGTATGAACGGACCTGATCAACTGTATCAATGAATACTGTATCAATAGATTCTGACCCTTGGCCCCTATGAAGATTCAAAACGGTTCATTGTAGAGGCGGGCGTTTTATACTCATCTAAATCGTTTTGCCCCAAATGTACTGAGAAAGATATGCGAGAGAAGATCGATGCTATATATGAGTCATGCAAATCGAAGTGGAATACTAAATAAGGGAATTGTTATGACAAGGTTATTCACATGCGGTTTGTTTGGAGGAGTAATGTTGATGGCGGGATGCATAAGTGCACCTCGTGACGTGACGCTTGAAGATGAACTGGTGCAAGCGTTTGGTTCGTATGAGAATGCTTGTGAGGCAACTATGACAATAATTCCGAATTTATATAGAACAGCATCGCCGGTGGAGCTTTCTCGTGAAGATCGTCTCCAGGTGCTTGAAACGCTTCGAAGGTGTATCCGATATTATGATGGCACGGAAGAGGAGGTGGAAGACCTCAAACGCAGAGGGCTCGGAGGCTATTTAAGTGCTGTGGATAATAAGATAAAAATCTCATCGACTGAAAGGGAATTCTTTGTGTATTTTACGGATATCGGATTCCTGTGTTCTTATCTGTGCCCTACTCCTGATTTGGTGCCGGAGGTTAATTTTATATTAAAGTGTTGTATGGCTGAGTGTGTAAAACGACATGAAGAGTCTGCAAAAGATGGTAGGTGATGTCGGTGTAGTTAATGCTGTTTCGTTTGTGTGAGTATTTGTAATGTGTACGAATGGCATTGTTCGTTGCCATAGCCTTCGTCCGCAGTGTATTCGCTGCGGGACTGATGTTGACGTCGGGCGGGATCGCGCTCGGAGAGGTGCAACCCGGCGAGGCGATTGAGAAGACGGTCGTGATCAGCAATGACGCCGAGCGGGCGATCGCGGTTTCGCGCGTGAAGGCGTGCTGCGGGGGCGAGGCGGAGCTGATGCCGATGTCCGTTCCCGCGAAGGTCGAAGCGAAGCTGACGCTCCGGATGAAGGCGCAGGTTCCCGGCGAGATGGCGAAAGCACATCGGTGTTGTCAACATGTAGCAGATATCGTTATATCATGTTACAACATCTGAACTCGCAAAGTGGCTGCACACGGGGCGAGTGATGTGATATAATATTCCACGTCAAGACATCAAGAAGTCCTTGCGCGAGCAAGGGCGCCAACCGAGTGGAACACCACGGTGGTACTGCGAAAGCAGGATGTGCCCGAGAGGGAAACATGGTTCCGAAGATCCGTACGTCTTGATCGAAGTCGTGCGGTTTGTCGTTTGAGGGACGGTCGTGTCCTCTTGATCGCTTGACGAAAGGAGTCAGCATCATGCATTACACGAATCTCGTCCTCGGCATTCCCCACGCCGTCGGCACCCCGCAGGATATCGCCTGGGGAGACCATCCAAAGGCCGTCGAGGCCGCGAACCGCTGGACGGACTGGTTCACGGACGAACTGTTTGCCGTCCGTCATCCGCGCGTCACCGTCGTCACGACGACGATGTCCCGTCTCGACTGCGACGTGGAGCGGCTCGAGCATGAGCCGGACCGGATCTGCCGCGTCTGTTCCCTCTACGGAGAGGATCCGGAGAAGACGGTTTCTGCGGAATCCTGGAACCGCCGGCTCGCCGCATGGTTCCGCTATCGCGCCGACCTCATGCTGGCGGCGGCTGGAGCGATGCCTCTCATCATCGACTGCCATTCGTTTCCGTCTGACCTTGCGGATGATGTTGACATCTGCCTCGGCTTCAACGAGGATGCGTCGAAGCCGTCCGAAGAGACGCTCACGCGCGTTGCCGAGACGTTCCGCTCGGCAGGCTACGTCGTCGCCTTCAACCGTCCCTATGCGAATGCGATCGCTCCGCTCGGCTATCGCGGACACTCGCTGATGATCGAGGTCAACAAGCGGACCTATCTGGACGAGCGTAAGCTTGAGAAGAGCGCCGGATTCATGAAGCTTCAGGCGACGATCCGGCGCGTGTACCGATGCCTGCTCTGATGGAATACCAGCATGTGGGCTGAAAAGTCCGAGCCCAAACGCTACTTGACCTATGAGAACATCCGCGGCAACGGCGGTGGCATCATGTTGGTGTTCAACCTTGACACGGGGATTTTGTGCGGACGCTATTCAAGCAATTAGGATAGCTGGGGCGTAAAACAAAAGTTGCAGTTGCGAATTACGCCCTGACTGTGGTATAATTGTTGGCGAAAAAGTGATAAACTATGATTACTCGCAAAATCGAGCCGGTTTTAAAGAAAACGTTAGCCGAATATCCGGTCGTGACGATCTTTGGCCCGCGTCAGTCAGGAAAGACCACGTTGGCAAAGAAGTGCTGTCCGGACTTTGATTACATTTCGCTTGAGGACAAGGAAACGCGGGAGTTGGCGATTGCGGATTACAAGGCGCTGTTTGCCCGGTATCGTCGTCCGCTTATTATTGACGAAATCCAGCGCGTGCCTGAAATTGCATCGGCCGTGCAGGTCATTGTGGATGCCGATCGGGAGCGGTGCGGACAGTTTGTGTTGACGGGAAGCCAACAGGCGTCTCTTGCTGCGGCGGTTGATGAGTCATTGGCTGGTCGGACGAGCGTGCTGGAACTTTTGCCCTTGTCGCTGGATGAGATTGCCGAAACGGCGAATGGGATGACGGCGGATGAGTTGATGCTTAAGGGGTTCATGCCGGAGCTTTACCGTGTCCGTAAGGACGTAACGTCGTATTACCGCAATTATTTTCGTACCTATGTCGAGCGTGATGTGCGGCGGCTGGTGAATGTCAAGGACTTAATCTTGTTCGAACGGTTCGTGACGCTGCTCGCGGGGCGAGTCGGCCAGATCGTCAGTTTTTCGGCGTTGGCGGGAGAGACGGGCGTGTCGGCGACAACCATTGTCAATTGGATGTCCATCCTGGAGGCGTCGTTTCTGATCTTTCGTCTGCCACCGCATTTCAACAACATTTCCAAGCGGCTCGTGAAGTCTCCGAAGGTCTACTTTACGGACGTGGGGCTGGCAGCCTATCTGCTGGGAATCGAGACGCCGCAGCAACTGTCGAGGGATCCGCTTCGCGGTAATCTGTTCGAGAACATGGTGGTGGCAGAAGCTCGCAAACAGGCCACGAACCGCGGACGCGATCCGCGTATGGCGTTCTATCGGACGGAAAAGGGATTTGAGGTCGATCTGATTCTCGGC
>CAMGEN010000100.1:0-3181 GCA_946055075.1 uncultured Verrucomicrobiota bacterium
CCCCCGGCTCGAAAACCTTGCGTGCATCAATTCAAAAAAGTGGGATAAGGGTGTTCCACCTCGCTCACCGAACGATCGCGAGGCGGAATTCACTTTAAATTCCTAAACGTGAACATGGCGCGGTTACAGCCGATCGTATTAAGGTACTGACGGTTTTGAACCATGCTAACGATCCACATGGCCTTCACTCCCCAGAGAAAGATATCTTCACATCATTCCTAGCGCGCGAATTAACCCAAACGACTCGAACACCTGAAAGAAACCAGGATACGACTTCGCGCAACAGGCGGCGTTGTCGATCGCGATCGGACCGGATGCACGCGTCGCAGCAACCGCCGCCGCCATCGCGATCCGATGGTCGTTGAAAGTGCGGATCTCGCACCCGCGAAACTTCTTATCCGTCCCGCGCACGACAAAGTGCTCAGGGAGCTGCGAACAATGGGCAGTTGTGGAATTCTGAACAGTCCCTAACTGTTCATTGCTCACGGCTCCATGTTCACCTGCTTCAACGCCGAGGCGTTGAAGCATCTCCTTCATCGCCGCCACGCGGTCGCATTCCTTCAACCGGAGACGCGCGATGTTCGTAAAGGTCGTGACCTGCGGCGTTCCCGCCGCGACAACGGCGAGCACGGGAAAATTGTCAGGGAACTGAGAGATGTCGATTTCCGTAGGCAGTCTTTCGCAGAGCTTCGCGACGATACGGTCGGGCTGCGCAGAATCCGCAGCAAGTCCGTTGATCTCAATATCGCTTCCAAGCGCGTTCATGCCATACCAGAACGCGGCGCCAGACCAGTCCCCTTCGACCTCAGCGGACTGCGGCAGATACCGCTGATTTCCCATCACCCTGTACCCGCTCTCGGTTTCCTCGATTTTGACTCCCGCATTACGAATCACGCGAAGCGTCATCTCGACATAGCCGCGCGACTCCAGCGGCGAAGTGAAGCGGATTTCGGAGTCGCCCTTCAAGAGCGGCAGCGCGAAGAGGAGGCCGGTGACAAACTGTGAAGAGACGTTTCCCGCGAGCGCATGCACGCCCGGTACCAGCGAGGCGTACTCCTTGAACGGCCGCTCCGCGAGCCGTCCGCGGCGGATATACTTCGGACGCTTTCCCAGCGCCGCGGCAACGGGCGCGAGAAAACGCAAGGTCGAGCCGCTCTCACCGCAATCAAGCTTAGGATTCAAATCATCCGTCGCGAGCGCCGCCAAACACCTCTTCGTCGCGATGATGTCGGCGTTATCGGATTCACACGGCGAAAGTGCCGCGGTCTCGCCGGCCAGGAAATTCGCGATCAGTAGCCGATGTTCATGCGACTTCGACCGCGGCACGGACACCGTCCCCTTCCGTGCCCCCGGTTCCAGGATTTTCACTCCGCAGCTCATCACCCTTCACTCCCGCCTCTTCACTCGCCCCCCAGCGCCACCGGCACAGCCCGGACATCGCCCCAACCGCACGGGAGTGCGAACGTCACGGTATTGCCGGCCCGCTTCTTATCTCCACACATCACCGGCTTCATCAGCTCAAAACTCATTCCTTCCGGAAGCGCCGTCGGCAGTTTCGCCGCGGCGAACACCGCTGCGAGCTCCTCCGGCCATTCCGGCCCGGCGAGCCCAAGACTCACCGCAAGCCGAGCCTCTTCCACGCAGCCGATCGCAACCGCTTCACCATGCGAGACACTATAGTTGGAAAGCTTCTCGACCGCATGCGCGATGGTGTGCCCGCAGTTAAGGAGCAGTCGCCGTCCCTTGGTCTCGAACGGATCCTCTCGCACGATGTCGACCTTCACCATCAGATTATCCGCAATCTCCTTCGGCGAAGGTGGTAGACTACAGGTGACAGACGACACAGCGGACTCTTTAGAATCTTTAATGTCCGCCGTCGACCTAAACCTATCACCCCGACCTATGACCTCGTGTTTGATCATCTCCGCGCGGCCGGACGCGAGGATCTCCGCGGGAAGCGTCTTGAGGAAATCGGCATCGATGACGACGAGCCGCGGAGCATGGAATGCGCCCGCGAGATTCTTGCCCTCGGGAAGATCGCACCCAGTCTTGCCGCCGGTCGATGCGTCCACCATCGCGAGGAGCGTAGTCGGCACGTTCACCCAGTCAATGCCACGCATCCAGGTTGCCGCGGCGAAGCCGGTGAGATCACTTGTCACACCGCCGCCGAACGAACACACGACATCCTTGCGTCCGAGCCCCTTCGCCGCGAATGCCTTCCAGAGTCCGCACACCGTCTCAATCGTCTTGTGCTGTTCGCCGCTGGGAATGCAGGCCAAGGGTTGAGGGTCAAGGTTGAGAGTGGAGTCTGCGTTCTTAAAATAAAGCGAAGCAACGGTCGCATCGGCGACGACGGGATAGCGCGGCAGAACCGCCGCGGCGATGGACCTGCCGACGACCACCAGCGAATCTCCCGCTTCGAAGAACGCGGCGACGCGGTTCGGGAAGGAGGCGTAATGCGACGCGCGTTCGCGGGCCTTGTCACCCAAGGGACGCGACCCCGGCGCGGATCCGATGCGACGCGCAAGTTCCGCTTCAGGCGGCGTATCGAGGCACCAGATCGCACCCTTCTCCTCACAGAGTTTCCGGTTCGCCTCCCTGAGCAGCGTTCCACCGCCGAGCGCAATCACCGCATCGACATTGGAGTCGGAGACCATCTTGAGGGCGGCGCTTTCACGATCGCGAAAACCGTCCTCTCCTTCCGCCGCAAAGACCTCAGAAATCGACATCCCCGCGCGTTCGGCAATGACCGCGTCCAGATCTACGAACGTCGTCTTCAGCGCGGTCGCGAGCCACTTCCCGAGCGTCGACTTGCCGCTCGCAGGGGGACCGTAAAGAAATATTATATTACTCATTACCACCACCATCCGTCTGGTATTATATCAAATTCACAATCTCTCCTGTCGGCATTGCCAACTCTTTTCTTCATACGCATTATATTTTCTGAAACTTACTTTATAAGCCACGAAAACGCAAAGCCAAGTTTTCAACGGCGCAACCAGATCCTGGTTCATTGACGCCTGTAGATCTGGCACGCATCGTACATTTTCTTCGCCGTCACCACTTATAAATAAGGCACGGTTCATACATTTTCTTAACTCATCACCACTTATAGATCAAGCATGGTTCGTATATGTTCCTGTAATATGATGCGACCATCACATCGAGCAGATACTTGCCA
>CAMGEN010000101.1:0-3168 GCA_946055075.1 uncultured Verrucomicrobiota bacterium
CGGCGTCATTGAAACGATGGGGTATTCGGCGGACGAGCAGTCCGCCGAATACCCCAAGGACGGTCGAGCCGCCCACTGAAAGCAGAACGAGCAGAAGAATCGTACTCATTCGGCCTTCGCCTTACTTCTTCACCTTTTTGGCGGGCTTCCTATAGCCGCACTTCGGACGCACGCCCTGAAATCAGAAGTTGTTCTGCTCGAGCTGGAAGTACGCCTTCGGATGATCGCACACGGGGCACTTCTCGGGCGCTTCCGCGCTCTCGACGATGGCTCCGCAGTTGCGGCACTGCCACTTGTTCTCGCCGACGCGCACCCAGACCTCGCCGGTCTCGATATTCTTCGCGAGCTTGCGGTAGCGTTCCTCGTGATGCGCCTCGACCTCCGCGACCTTGCGGAACTTGAAGGCGATGTCGGTGAAGCCCTCGGCCTCGGCCTCGTCAGCCATGCGCTTGTACATGTCGGTCCACTCCTCATGCTCGCCCGCTGCGGCGGCGAGGAGATTCTCCGTCGTCGAGCCGATGCCCGCAAAGAGCTTGAACCACATCTTGGCGTGTTCCTTCTCGTTCAGCGCCGTCTCCTGAAAGATGGCCGCGATCTGCTCGTAGCCTTCCTTCTTCGCCTTGGAGGCGAAGTAATCATACTTATTGCGCGCCTGCGACTCGCCCGCAAACGCCTCCATCAGGTTCTTTTCTGTCTTCGATCCCTTGAGTTCCATGGTATTCTCCTTATTTGTTGTAGGTGCTGCGGTGTCAACGACCCGCTCGAAATCGCTTGCCGGGTGCTTGCAGAGCGGACAGACGAAGTCCGCCGGCAATTCCTCGCCCTCATAGAAGTATCCGCAGATCATGCACCGCCAGCCACGCTTGACCTGGGGCTTAGGACGCGGCTTGATCGCACGCTGATAGTAGGAATAGGTCGCCGTCTCCTCGCCGGACCAGACCAGGGCGTCCGTCACATCGGCGAGGAAGAGCAGGTGCGTGCCGAGGTCGACCGTCTGGAAGACCTTGCCGCTGATGATCGCGTTCGTGTTCCTGTCGACCGCGAGCACGCCGTTCGCACAGCGCGGCGCGGGGAAGTCCGCGAACTTGTCGACGGACTTGCCGCTCTGGAAGCCGAAGCGCTGGAAGAGGTCGAAGGAGGCGGACTCGGAAATCACCGAGACGTTGAAGACGCCCGTGCGCTCGATCATGCCGCAGGTGTAGTTCGCCTTGTTGACAGCCACACTGACGCGCAGCGGCTCGCCAGTGACCTGCTGGAACGTGTTGACGATGCAGCCGTTGTCCTTGCCGTTCTCACGCGCCGTGAGCACATAGAGCCCGTAGCCGATCTTGAACATTGCCTTCGAATCCATGTCAATTCCTCCTCTTCCTATGCTTAAGACACTTGTCGCAGATGCTGGTCACGCGAAGCTCAAGATGGTGCAGCTCGCCGCGAATGCCGGGAATGTCTCCGTCGTCAGCTGTTCGATCAGGTCCATCGCGCTTCTTGTTTTGGTTTGATGTAAATAATTGTAGCATTTATTTAGCACGGAGGCAAGGGGGAAGTGTGGAGGGCGCAGGCGTGGGATTGGTGTGATTTTCAACAATCCGTGCATCTTGCGGAATCTGCGCATATAATCCAATCAGGAAAACCGCACCCCACATAGGCGCTCTAAACCTTTTGTTCGTTGAAGCATCCCAATTAAGAATCTGGCAATCCGACATTAAACTTCCGCTTCCTCACCCACATCGAAACTAGCATGCTGATGCCTGTCAGCGACAAGCAGACAACAAAGGCTATGAGTGCGCTACCTTCACACATGGAGAAATACGCACCAGTGGCAACATAGACCGCGGAGACAGCGGCATTGCCAACACCTATTTGCACATAGGCCGGAAGTCGCCGCATTCGTCCGATTCCAGCGAATACCGTCGAGGCTTCGGCCAGTACAGGAACTGGCCGCAAGGAGAGCAGGAATCCGCGCCCGCCTTTCGTCTGAAGATGCTCAAGGCAGGCGTAGTCATTTTCGCCGATCATCCGCCGCGCCCAGCCCGAACACCGAACGCCAACCTCGTATCCAATCGTCGCGCTCACCGACATGGCCGCGAACGAGACGAAGAAGCCGACAATTGGTCCCAACAATAGACCACAGGCCGTGCTGGCCAGCGTCGACGGCACGGGAAGCACGATATCAGACGCAAGAAGCGCGAACAGAATTCCAGCCACAACCAGTCGGCTCACACCCCGGTCCCCCAGAATCGCACGTGTCCAGGCGTCAATCGCATCGCCCCATAGGACGAAGCTCGCAATGACCGCCGCCATCATGAGCCCAACCAGAACGGTCATCCGCCACGGGAAACGCGCGCCATCAGAAACCGTCTCTTTGCCGTCCTGTTTCAACCTTTGAAAAACCTCACGAATTCAGTTGTCATACCTGCCGCGCCGTCGCTCCGCTCGCGAGCGCAGGTCTTCAACAAGGCGGAGCACTTCCCGCAGTTCGTGCAGTTGTCGGCATCACGGCAGTCGCGGACCTCGGGCCAGAGCGGCGAAGCCCCCAGTCGCTGATTGTCGATGATCATCGGGAACTTGTAGCAGGGATCCATGATCTCCGCCAGATCGCCGTCATAAGAACAGGTTGCGTAGGCCGCGACGATCTTCGCCGGATTCGGATGTCGCCGCGTTGCCAGCTTGACGACGCCGACATACGGCTCGTAAAGCGGCAGATCCTCCGGACGGATCCAGATCGCACGGAGAAAATCCTCGTAGTTGCCGCGCTCGAAATTCGTCCGGCAGCGGAAGACCGAAAAACCGAACTTCTCGCCCGCAACAGACTGCCCCATTCGATTGTGTCCATGGAGGTTGTTGTGGAACTGGTGGAACGGACAGTTTCGCAGACACCCTGGATTCGCCTGGATGCCCATCATCTTTCCGTGTTCACGGGCCCAAGCCCCCATGCGTCTTACATAGTCGAGCCGCCGATGATCGTTCCGTCCCGCATAGAACTCGTCGTACAGTTCATCGACGTATTTGAGGGCGATCTCACTGGCGATATCCATGTTGATGCTGAAACGAATCTTTACGGACGGAAAACGCTGCCGGACAACAGTGGCGATGAACGGAGATGTCGTGGTCAAATGTTCGGGGAACAGTCCGGCAGCATCCATCTCCTTCAGCATCGCCGTCACATGT
>CAMGEN010000102.1:0-2996 GCA_946055075.1 uncultured Verrucomicrobiota bacterium
GTTCACCGTTCACGGTCACGGCGGTCTTCGCGAGAGAGCCGTAGTTCGCGGAATTGACGATACGGACGCCGTTCGCTCCGACCGGAGACGGATTTCCGAATTCACCCACGAGTCCGCCGGCCGAAAGCTGCGACGGACCGGTGACGTCGCCGCGGTTCACGCACCGGTCGAACTCGGCATTCGCGGCATACCCGATTATGCCGGCAAAACCGCCTGCGGCACCGGACGACTTGCCGTTGCCGGTATGGGAGATTGACGCGTTATTGACGCAGTCGGCAAAATACGCAAGTGTACTCGACTTGTTCGAATCCGACGCGTTGAATCGTCCGGCGAAACCGCCCAGGACGCTGGATCTGTCCTTGCCGGTGATCGTCCCGTTGTTTACCGAACGGATGAACCGGACCTCTGACTGGTTCACGGACGCCGAACCGGTGACGTATCCGACGAAACCGCCGGCTCCGGATGCCGCCCTATAGTTGTCCGATGCCGCTATCGCGGCGTTGTTCGTGCAATCGATGAACGCGGCGACGACCCCTTCGGCTCCGAGGACTTCAATCTTGCCGACCATGCCGCCGATGGAGCAGTCATGAGAACCTGCCTGACTGAGCGTGCAGTCCGCCGCCGTCGAACAGCCGGCGAATTCGCACGGACCGTTCACCGCGGCGACATACAGTCCGAGGATCGTGTCCGGCGCTCCGGCCTTCAGCGTATAGCCCTTTAGCACACAGTTCGTGAAGGCTCCGCCGGACATCTTGTCGAAGAAGATTCCACGGGCGATGCCCTTCACTTCCGTAGCCTTGCCGGACACCGTGCCGTCCAGCGTCAGATTCCTGATGACGCCGCGATTAAGCGTCGCCAAGGGTCCGTCACCAAGTCCCGAAATAGTGTGTCCGCACCCGTCAAGCGTTCCCGAGAACTCCGGAACCGTCGTGAAGAACGAATCCGTGAGGTCGATGTCGTTCATCATCTTGTAATCGCCGTCCGGAAACGCCATCGCGCAGTAAAAGTCGTCCGCAGTGTAGATCTCCCCGTTCGCGGGCGGCGCGAACTCACTGTCCCCGAGAATGATATTGATGACGCCCGCGGTGACTTCGGAGCCGCAGAATTCGCCACGGACTACATCGAAGCCGGCGGAGCCGCAGACCACCGCGCCGCTGCGATTCAGGTCGAGGATGTCGTTGTCATCCACGGAGATCGTAACGGACTTCGGGGCGTTCCAGTCTGAAGTCGTGAAGGTCAGCTCCGACTTGTCTGTGGTGAAACGCGTGTTCTTGAGAGCCGCGCCAACGCGCAGGACCAGATTAGACGGAGGCTGGGCGGAAAGCCTGAAGGTAACCGTTGCCGAGGCGCCTTCGGCAAGCTCGAGAGTATTGACGGACGGCACGACCCGGACCGGCTCCTGCGGACACCACACGCGGTAGATCGCGCCGGATTCATCCCCCGTCTTGTCGTACGTATAACCCTTCGTCGCGGCCTTATAGCCGACACCGAGATAGAACCAACCGTCCCGATATTCAAGCGAAATGAAGTTCTGATGGAAGTCGAACGAGAAGACCTCGGTGAAATTGACGCCGTCCGTCGACTTCCAGACGATATGATGATTCTTCTTTCCGTCCGCCACATAGCGTGAAGTGAGCGCATAGACGGTGTCACCGACGACGGCGAAGTCCCACGGGTAGTTCTCCTTGTCGTTGCCGAAGCTGATTCGCGTCGCCTTGATCTTACCGCTCGTGACGGTCGCCGAACACCCCATCAGCGGCAACGGATAGGAAGTCAGGGCGATAGAATCCTCGTAGGGCTTCGACACGCTGCTATACGGCGGCGTATCATAGCAGCCGACATAAAGGACGCGGTTCTTGAACGGGGTCGTATGCCAGATTCGGGCCCAGACCTTAGCGAACTGGTTGGTCGCGAGATAGGTCAGGTTACGTCCCACCAGCCTGTAATCGTTCGTTGACAGACCAGGATAGATGTCGCTTACAGGCTGGGATCCCACGGTAAACGCATGTGTCGTCTTGTCATAACGATAATACTCCTGGCAGTTGACCTTGGAGGAATCGATCTTGTTGTTGCCGATGTATTGCGGCTGGACGACCGTGTTGCCTATTGCGAAGAGTTCTGAATCCCCGAAGCGCAGCAGATGCATCTGCCGACGCAAAGTACTGATCGTATCGTACTGGTACTTGTAGATCAAGAACTGGCGCGTGTAAGCATAGCAGTAGCCGATCGAATGATAGGCGTTGTCAATCGGACTGCAGGCCGTGAAGGTCTTGCAATGGTCGGTAGAGGACTGCAGGTTATAGCACGAGACGAAAATTCGTCCGTCAAACTCCTCCATATCCCAACAGTGGGTGTTGTTGGCCACAGTTTTGCCCGTGCCGGCCGCGATTGAGCCTCCGACCGACTTGAAAACAGTCCAGGTACCTTCAGGATTGCGACTGAACACATGTCCGAGATTGGCATCACCTTCGTGAGGATCCTGCGAAGGCGTCACCAGATCGCCCCACGAGGTTACCCGGTAATTGGCGATCGCCTCGGTGCCGGGAGCGAACTCGAATCGTATCGAATTGTCATAAGGATCCAATGAGCTGATCCACGGTGCTCCGGGATTCGTTTCCACCTCTCCACCGCCGTTGAACAGACGCCCCTGATAGAACTGCAGATCGAGGCAAGCGCGCGCCAGCGCGTTATTCGGCCAACGTTCCATTTGGGGATTAGCAATGAACTCGAGCGAGCCAGTGAGATCGGGAGAGTCCGCGCAGGCCATTGCAGCAACCATGGTGACGATTGTGCATGTGAAATATTTCATAGTCAATGTAGGAGCATATTTCATATGCAAAAAAATATATCACAAAATCACTACGGTTGTAAAGATGGAAAATGGGGAAAAAACAAGCGGAGGTCAGGAGACCTCCGCTGGGAAACCGCGCCGAAGCGCGAAACAAAAAAAGCCGGCAGCGTCCTACTCTCGCACGGGCGAGTCCCGCACTACCCTC
>CAMGEN010000103.1:0-2957 GCA_946055075.1 uncultured Verrucomicrobiota bacterium
GAGCTCAAGCGCATTCCAGAAGACTGGGCTTTCGCAATTACTCATGACGCCTTTTTTCTGCGTCCGTTATGATAATGGAGAAAGTTTGTACATTTGTGTTTAACGGCTGGGCCGCGCCTACGGAAAACTGGAATCGGTGCGATTTTCATTATGATCGGATATTTTCATATCTTGATCATCTTTCGGGAGCGTCGCTTAAGGCGGTTTCTGAGGCGGATGCGGTGGTCCTGGTTGGATTCTCGATGGGCGCGTCTATCGTACAGCAGGCGATTCTTGATTTTCCAGAGAAGATCCGCGGAGCGGTTCTCATTTCCGCTACTCCGCGCATGATGGAGTTGAAGTCTGAGGGGTGGATAGGGATGTCGCTCCGGAGAAGGCATGCGCTGAAGCTTGGGACGCAGATGATGAATCCGGATGATTCGTCGCCGATTTTCGCCGAGCGGAATCTTGATGCCGGTCTTGACTTTCTCGAGACTACGGATCTTCGTTCTGGGCTTGAGTTGATTGCTGGTAAGACACGATTTCCTGTGGCGATTTTTCAGTCCATTAAGGACGGGATTGTTCGCCCTCATAACGCTAATTACCTTAACCGGATATTTCCGCAGGCGTCGTTGACTTGGGTTGAGGGGCAGAATCATGATCTTCCGTCTAAGGTCCCGGAGTTGATTTCGTCGGCGGTGAAGGGGATTCAGCGCTGCGCGGTGAAATTGCCGCGCGGACTCATTGAGGTCAGTAACATCTGCAAAAAAAACTGTCTATACTGCGGTATCCGACATGATGCGGTGAAACTGCCGCGATACCATATGACGGAAGCAGAGGTGTTAGAGTGTTCTGCAGAAGCAGTGCGACTCGGATTTCCCGCGATTGCACTTCAAGCGGGTGAGGTGGAGAGCGAGTCGAACACGGTTTTTTATGAGCGCGTGCTTCGCAAGCTTCCGCCAACGCTCGAGGTGACGCTGAGTCTCGGCGAGCAGACCGAGGATGTCTATCGCAGGTGGAAGTCCGCCGCGGGAGATCGCGTGCTTCGTTATCTTCTACGGATCGAGACTTCCAACCCTGAACTTTACGCGCGTCTTCATCCGGCGGATCATTCGTTCACCCGGCGACTTGAATGCATCCGCACGTTGAAGCGATTGGGGTATGTGACGGGCTCCGGTGTGATGATCGGACTTCCAGGACAGACTAAGGAGGATCTTGAGCGTGATCTTGACTGGTTTGTCGAAGAGCGCTTGGATATGGTCGGGATGGGTCCGTATGTTCCTTCGGCGGATACGCCGTTGGGCAGTGTGGAGGCGGGAGTGTGGAGCGAGGTGTCGCGGTTGGAAACGGCGCTGTGGATGATTCGCGAGACGAGAAGGCGGATGCCAGGGATCAATATTGTCGCGGCGACTGCGCTTGAAGTGCTTGATACGGAAGGTCGTGACAAGGGTTTCATGAACGGCGCGAACGTTTACATGACAAATATCACTCCCTCGAAATATAGGGCCAATTACAATCTCTATCCTGGCAAGTCGGCAGTCGGTCGTAAACTGCCAGTTGTCTGATTCTTCAGTCTCGACTCTGTTCTTCTACTTCAACCATCAACTTCGACAAATTATCAAACGTTATCTTGAAATCTTGAAGTTGGTTTGGCCGCTTGCGCTTGGCATGGTCAATAACGCTGTCATGCAGTTTGTTGACCGTGTTTTTCTTGCTCGGGATTCTCTTTCGTCGATTGAGGCGGTGCTGCCGGCTTGTACTCTCGCCTGGGTGTTCATGGGCTTCTTCCAGTCTGTTGTCGGCTATTCTGGTGTGTTTGTGTCGCAGTATTTCGGCGCAGGCAATGAGGAAAAGTGCAGCGAAAGCTATCGGGCGGGACTTGTAATCGCGCTCGGTTCCGGACTGTTTTCGTTCGCGTTAGTTCCGCTTGGTGGATGGATCTTCTCTCTGACCGCACCATCTCCTGTGATTGTCGCTAAGGAGTCCGTATATTTTGACGCAGTTGTTTTCGGAAGCGTCTTTCTTTATGCGCAGATGGCTGCGATTTCGTATTTTACTGGACACGGGCGCACGAGGATCGTCTTCTGGGTTAATCTTGTCGGCAACCTCCTTAACATTGCGCTTGATCCGTTGCTGATTTTCGGTTTGGATCTAGACATTCCCTGTTTCAGTTCAACTTTCAGTCTTCATCTGCCGGCGTTCGGCATCGCCGGCGCCGCTTATGCCACTGTATTTTCGCAGTTCGTCCAGTTCGTTATCCTGTTTGTGGCTTCACGCAGAGCGATCGCCCAACTCTCGACCTCAATCTTTGATCTCAGCCTGATTCTTCGTATTCTCCGCTACGGTATTCCTGCCGGTGGTTACGAAGTGCTTAATATGTTGTCTTTTACGATTTTCGTCTTCGTCACCGGCACCCTCGGCGATCTTGAGTTCGCTGTCTCGAACGCGTGTTTTACGATTAACTATCTTATATTTGCGCCGATGATCGGATTCGGGATTGGGGCGCAGACGCTGGTGGGACAGGCGATCGGACGGGGTGAAATCGCGGCGGCGGTCTCCGATTTTCACAAGACCATGACCTTGGGACTGGGTTTCGTGTTCGCGGCCTGTGTCGGTGTGTTGGTGTTCAGCCGTCCAATACTTTTGCTGTTCGTGCCGGACGGCGTTTCTCTGTCTTCGTTCTGTGGGCTAGGGTTCTGTTTGCTGACTATCATGTCCGCATGGCTCTTATTTGATGCGCTCGATGTGATCGTTTCTGGCGCGTTGAAGGGCGCAGGAGATACGAGGTTTGTCTTCGTCTGGATGTTCATCTCATCGTTCGTCATCTGGATGCCGCTCGTGTTTGTCGTGAAAAGGTTCGGCGGTGACATTGTTGATCTCTGGCTTACGATGGTATTTTATGTGGTAATCATCTCGATCGGGTCCTTCATCCGTTGGCGCCTCGGCGGTTGGAAGCGGATTCGGATTCGTTAATGCCG
>CAMGEN010000104.1:0-2915 GCA_946055075.1 uncultured Verrucomicrobiota bacterium
ATCAATCTCATCCGTTTCCTTCGCACGAAGGGGGTGGATGAGATTCGTGTTCTCGACATTGCCGATTTCGATTATCCAGAGAAGAAAGAACCCTGGCTGAAATTCACGTTGGGAGATGTCCGTGATGTCGCCGCGGTTGAAAAGACTGTTGAAGGTTGCGATGTCGTGG
Organism: uncultured Verrucomicrobiota bacterium; assembly: GCA_946055075.1. Classification (GTDB taxonomy): domain Bacteria; phylum Verrucomicrobiota; class Kiritimatiellia; order RFP12; family UBA1067; genus UBA1067. The sequence continues at coordinate 170 of CAMGEN010000104.1, forward strand.
TCCATTGCGCGGCGGCGCTTCCGCTTTACAGTGAAGAAGACATTCGTACGACTGAAGTTGACGGTTGTCGTAACGTACTTGCCGCGTGCCGTAAATTCAATGTCGATAGGATGATTCAGATTTCTTCGACCGCAGTCTACGGAGTTCCGAAGAAGCATCCGATCTATGAGACCGATCCAATCGTTGGGGTCGGCCCTTATGGTCATGCCAAGATCGATGCAGAAGAGATTTGCCGTGCGGCGATTAAGGAAGGGTACTGCGTTTCGATCATCCGCCCCAAGAGCTTCATCGGTCCCGAACGTCTCGGCGTCTTCGCCTTGTTTTACGATTGGGCATACACGGGTCACGGGTTTCCGATGATCGGTAGCGGCAACAACCGTTATCAGCTGATGGATGTCGACGATCTCTGCGGCGCGATCTGGAATGCGATGACCTATCCTAAGGATGTCGTCGCGACCGAATTCAATATCGGCGCGAAGGATTTCACGACGATGAAGGAGGATTATCAGGCGGTGCTTGATGTCGCGGGTCATGGCAAGAAAATTCGCGGCATGCCGGTCGCTCCGCTGATTTTCATTCTGCGCATTCTCGAGAAGCTGCATCTTTCGCCGCTTTATCCGTGGGTATATGAAACGGCGTCAACCGATTCGTTCGTCTCGATTGAGAAGGCGGAGAAGTTGCTTGATTATAAGCCGCAATACTCTAACAAGCAGGCGTTGGTGCGCAATTACGAATGGTATGTTGCGCATCTTAAAGAGTTTGAAGGCAAGTCCGGCGTCTCTCATCGGGTGCCATGGAAGCAGGGGCTTCTCGCCTGTGCCAAGTGGTTCTTCTAAGAGGCTGGTTTTAGGTTCTAGGTCGAGCTCGAGGGATTCGATTGTTTCGATCTTTCAATTATTTGATTATTCTGATTTATGGACAAGCAATACGATTCTAAGGCCGCTGAGGCCAAGTGGTATCCTATCTGGGAGAAGAATGGTTTCTTTCATCAGGAGCCTGACGGGCGTGCTCCGTATTCCGTGGTGATTCCTCCGCCGAACGTCACTGGTATTCTGCATATGGGCCATGCGCTCAATCAGACGATCCAGGACATACTTGTTCGCTGGCGGAGAATGAGCGGTTTTAATACGTTGTGGCTTCCCGGTACCGACCATGCCGGCATCGCGACACAGAATGTTGTTGAGAAGGCTCTTAAGAAGGAGGGCAAACGTCGTCAAGACCTCGGCCGCGAGAAGTTCCTCGAACGAGTTTGGGAGTGGAAGAAGCAGTATGGCGGCACAATCGTCCATCAGCAGCGCATGCTAGGCAATTCGACGGATTGGCAGCGCGAGCGTTTTACTTTTGACGACGGCTGCTCTCGTGCGGTTACCAAGGTCTTCAAACAGCTTTTTGACGAGGGGCTGATCTATAAAGGTAACTACATCGTCAACTGGTGTCCTCGTTGCGGTACGGCTCTCGCCAATGACGAAGTCGAACACGAGGCCAACCACGGGCATTTCTGGTATATCAAGTATCCCACCATCGGTGGGAGGGTCGAGGCCAAAGGTCGAGCTCGAGGAGGAAAGTATCTTCCCGAGGACTGGGAAGGCGCTGAGGCCTATAAGGATTATGTGATGGTCGCGACGACCCGGCCGGAGACGCTTCCTGGCGATACTGCTGTGGCGGTGAATCCGAAGGATGTGCGATACGCGCATCTTATCGGCAAGACCGTCATCCTCCCGCTTACGGGGCGCGAGATCCCGGTGATCAGCGACGATTACGTCGACAAGGAGTTCGGTACGGGCATAGTGAAGATCACTCCTGCGCACGATCCTAACGACTTCCTCGTCGGCAAACGCCACGGGCTCGAAGAGATCAATATCATGACGGACGACGCCCACATGAACGAGCTTGCCGGCGAGAAGTACGTCGGGATGGATCGCTGGGAGTGTCGCGAGGCCATCGTTTCCGATCTTGAGGTTCAGGGTTTCCTCGATCATATTGAGGATCTTGATAATCAGGTCGGCCACTGTTACCGCTGCCACGAGGTCGTCGAGAGTCGGCTCTCCAAGCAGTGGTTCGTGAAGATGAAGCCGCTTGCCGAGCCCGCGATCGCCGCGGTGAAGTCCGGCGAGGTGAAGTTCGTCCCTGACCGCTGGTCGAAGATCTATTTCAACTGGATGGAGAATATCCAGGACTGGTGCATCTCCCGTCAGCTCTGGTGGGGGCACCGCATTCCGGCCTACACGGTAGGCCAGAACGCGAATGAGGAATTGAGAATTAGGAATGAGGAATTCGCGGCGAAGGGCGAACAGCTTTTGGTCGTTGAGGATTCTATTGAGAATGCCGTTGAGTCGATGAAGGCGAAGAGCGGGTGTGCGAACGTCTCTGCGGCAGACCTCGAGCAAGATCCGGATGTGCTGGATACCTGGTTCTCAAGCTGGCTGTGGCCGTTCTCGACACTCGGCTGGCCTGAGCAGACGAAGGATCTCGAGTATTACTATCCGACCTGTGACCTTGTGACAGCGCAGGACATCATCTTCTTCTGGGTAGCCCGCATGATGATGGCCGGCATTCACTTCATGAAGAAGCCGCCGTTCAAGAACATCGTCATCCACGGCATCGTGCGTGCGGCGGATGGTTCAAAGATGTCGAAATCGAAAGGCAACTCTCTCGATCCGCTTGAGCTTATTGATCAGTATTCCGCTGATGCGCTCCGTTTCTCGATCGCGCTGATCACCTCGCTTGAGTGCGACACGAAGGTGAA
>CAMGEN010000105.1:0-2794 GCA_946055075.1 uncultured Verrucomicrobiota bacterium
TCGCCAGCGCCGCACACGCTGCAATCGCAACCATCAGAAAAACCAGATGTTTCATAAGCACCTCCCCGTCAATGCTGTCCGTATTTTATCAAACTTCTCCATCCCTTGTTGTCGTCCGCTTGCTGTCACTTCGCCCAGCCCGCCCCTTTCGGCCATACCTTGCCAACAGGCGTAAGAAAATAGGTAGGGGCGCAAGGGTGTAGAGTAGAGCGGGGCGCCCTGTGTTATCAGGAACTCCCGCTCGGCCTTCGGCTACCCTCAAAACGGACTTCGCCGTTTTTCGGCGGCTACCCCTCATCGAACCGTACGTGCAGTTTTCCCGCATACGGCTCTCCGTGTGTGACCCTTCACCTCCCTTCACCTCCTGGCTACTGGCTGGCGGGTTATTATTCCGATTACTCCAACGTGTCATCGATTAAGGTTTTTAGGGGGATTTTCCTTGAATTCGATTGGGAGCAACCCTCTGTTGCGTCTTCGACCCACAAAGGGAGCACATTCGATTTTCTTTTTCCGCTAAACCATTGCACGTCAACAAAGGTGCCCCTCAAAACCTTGTCACAATTCCCAAGGGCCTTTACTATATCAGTCCATTGAAAACGTTTTTGGCGCAATCCGCATTCGTCTACCATAGTTGTATTTTGTATTTTTGAAACTGGGAGCGAGATTTCGCGCGCCAAGGATGATAGTGTAAATACGAGACGCCCAAGAGTGTCACCGCCCTCACCCGCGATGCTTTTATTACAGCTGCTATCATTGTCAATTAGAATGAGAGCATCGTCACACGAATCATCTCCAAATTCAACGGACAATGTCCCGCCATTTCCAACTTCATTTTCATAAAGGGTCAAAGGCAACTCCTTCTTACCCGTGCAAACTGTCAATTCATTCGTTGCAGCCCCCCACGACTCCCCTAAAAATCGATCCTCCAATTTCCAAACAATCTTATGCCATCCAACGCATTCTTCTGGCCATTTCTCCCGCCTAAAAGTAAAAACACATTGGGCATGTGGCTGCACTTCAACAAAGTAAGCGGCTGAAGGTTTGCCATCACGCCATCTGCGATTGCACCCCAATGGCCTAATCTTGTCCTTGGGCGACAAATCAATCTTTTTCAGCACGAACGTATTTCCAGTCTCAAAGGGCTGTTCTATATGCAAAACTCGATCTGTAGCATTAGAAATTTCACAGCGAAACATATTCGCAGAGGATCCAACGCATGCCCTCATCATCGGAATTAACCGGTTTTCAGCATATGTTATGCGCATCAACGCCAAAACCGAGACCGCCACGATACGTTTTATCATTCGTAACCCTCCCATTGGATTAATCATCTACTCGTTTTCGTAAACTGTCATTTCCGTTTATGGAGCTTCCGTCCAGGGAAATTGAAGGGTCAAGTATGTATTGCGTCAAGGGGGAAAGTGAAAAAACTTTGCTTGGAAGAGGTCTTTGAGTAAAAACGGAGATAGCGCGGACGTATTCGGCCGCGCGTCTGGGGTTCAGGGGAGCGAGCTCCCCTGATGGGGGCTGGGGCGACGCCCCAGTATTGCGTTTGGATTCTTGCGCGCGCAACCCGACGAGCGAACCGGGCGCGCGCCGCTCTCAGCAGGACGTCACTTCCTCGGTCTTCGTTCCGGCTTCGGGCAGATCGCCGTAGATCAGCCTGGCCTGGGTCTCTGCGAACTCGTCTCGCGTTCCGTGTCCGAGCTCGTGCATGCGCTTCGCACCAATCGTCTGGTGGAAGCCTCGCATCTTCCGTTTGAAGAACGCCTCGCTATCTCGGTTCGGGGTCGGGTCTCCCCGGAGAATGTGCCAGCCGTAGGTGACGAGTTTCCTGCCGATTGCGCAGGCGACCTTGTTGCGTGGCTTGCCCCGGTTGACCATCGCCCATCCCCATTTGCCGAGCTTCGAGTTCGCGCACGAGGTGAGGACCGACTGGCCGGCTTCGGTGAAGAAGAACTTCACGTCCTGCCTTCCCTCTCCGTCAAGCGGTTTGTGAAGTCCGCCGCGTCTCTTCGCATCCTCCTCCTCGTCTCCGCTGGAATTGACGATCGGGGAGAACCCGCCGTATGCCGCGAGCTTCGAGGCCTTGGAGAATCTGTGCGGATCCTCGACGGCGGCCTCCAGCGCGAACGCGCCCTTGTAGTTGACGCCCTGGAGCTGCATCAACTTCAGCATCCTCGGATTGGAGAGGACAATCTCGGCGATCCTCTTTGAGAGCGCCTCTTTGCGCGCAAACAGACGGTCGTAGTCTTCCAGCAGCGTTTCGAGCTGCTCTTTCGCGAAGCCTCTGATCCCGGTTTCGGTGATCATCACCCGGAGCGTGGCCGTCTTGGCCTTCCCGCCCTTGATCGGAAGCTTGTAGCCTTTGCGGCTACAGACGCTCCAGATGCGGTTCGAGATCCGCGTCACCTCCTTCGACGTGTCGCGGTAGGCGAACATGATGTCGCGGTATTCCGTGTACCTGTCGGACGGCGTCCAGACGAATTCGTCAATGTCGCCCTTGATGTAGGCGAGCGCCAGGTTCTCGGCATCCACGATGTCGCAGATCCTGCGCTTGCGCTCCTTGTTCGCGATGGTGTCGGACCGGACGACCTCCGCACGGTATCCGGCTTCGTTGAGCATCCGCTTGAGGTTCGCCGAGTTGGTCGACGCCTCAATGATGGTGATCGAGTCGAGGTCGACGTGCCGCTCGTACGTCGCGACCATGGCTTCGATGTCCATGCACTTGATCTCCCGGTGGAGGCAGGGATTGAACCGGTCCGACCAGTCCCAGATGGAGATGGCCAGCTTC
>CAMGEN010000106.1:0-2699 GCA_946055075.1 uncultured Verrucomicrobiota bacterium
TGGGCTTTTTTGAAAACTGGGATAAATTACCCCAGAAAAAGTGGGATAAGGGTGTACTCAATTTTCACAGTTGACAAATCGGGCGCGAAGTTGGTATACTTTCCTCGTCAAGTATGAACAGGAGCATTAACAGCATTAACATTACCATTGCCGCGATCGTGCATCGCGGGGTGGCTTGTCGTTGTTGACGCTTGATGAGGTTCAGCATAAACGAGTCGGCCCCGCTTGAGATCAAGCGGGGCTTTTGTTTTGATAAGATCAATCTTAGAAACCGAAAGGAGCAGTCAAGATGAAGACGGTAGAAACCGAAGAGAAGTTGAAGGGTATAGCCGAGCGTATACGCGAGATGCGCAGGATCAAGGGGCTGTCGGTCAAAGAGCTTGCCGAACGAACGGGGGTTACGGAAGAGATCTGTCGAAAGATCGAGGCTGCGGAGTCCGATCCCGCCTTCTCTTTCCTGCACCGTTGTGCCGGAGTTTTCGATATTGATCTGATGGCGTTACTGGACGGACATACTGCTAAGCTGTCTGGTTTGCAGGTGACGCGCGCCGGCGAAGGCGTTGTCACCGCTCGGGAGTCTGGGATTGAGATCAGGAACATGGCGGCGTTGTTCAAGAATCGACTGGCCACCCCGTATTTCGTGACCTATGACTTCGATCCCATGCAGCAGTCGGCTCCGATTCACACCTCGACTCACGCTGGGCAGGAGTACGATTACGTGCTGAGCGGAAAGCTCCGGATCAAGGTCGGCGATCATGAGGAGACGCTGTCTCCGGGCGATTCGGCATTCTATCGTTCTTCCGTCCCTCACGGAATGGTGGCCGTCGGCGGCGAGAAGTGCACGTTCATCGCGGTGGTTATGGCGAAGGAAAACGATGGTGACGAGGTTCCTGAACTGCGTGACGATCCCCGTCGGCAGGCGACGACGAGCGCAGTTAGCAGATACGTGGATGTCGAAGAGGATGCAGAGGGGCATCTCAAGCATGTCTCGTTCAAAAACACGGAAAAGTTTAATTTCGCGTTCGATATAGTCGACGACATCGCCCGTCGCAAGCCCGAGCATCTAGCGATGCTTCACGTTTCTGATCATTTGACCGAGCGCCGGTTCACGTTTAAGGACATGTCGGAGGATTCCAACCGCGCGGTCCATTATCTGAAGTCGCTTGGGATCAGAAAGGGCGACAAGGTGATGATCATCCTCAAGCGGCACTATCAGTTCTGGCCAGTCGTGCTCGCCTGCCACAAGCTTGGAGCCGTCGTCATTCCGGCGACCAATCAGCTGATGGTGCATGACCTAACCTACCGATTTAAGGCCGGTGATGTCAAGGCGGTGTTTTGCACGGCTGACGGGATCACGGCCGGACAGGTCGACGACGCTGAGAAGGAGATCGGCGCTTCGCTCGTGAAGGTGATCGTCAACGGCAAGCGGGAGGGGTGGCGTCCGTACGACAGTGAGATCCACGGATACACGTCGGTCTACGAACGTCCCGAGGATGCGCCCGGCGGAGACGATCCGATGCTGATGTTCTTCACCAGCGGAACGACGAGTTATCCGAAGATGGCGCTCCACAGCTACAAGTACGCGCTCGGTCATTATGTCACGGCCAAGTACTGGCACCTTGTGGAACCGGACGGACTGCATTTCACGATCTCCGAGACTGGATGGGGCAAGGCGCTTTGGGGCAAGCTTTACGGACAGTGGCTCTGCGAAGGGGCTGTCTTCACCTATGATTTCTCGCGGTTCGACGCAGAGAAAATCCTGCCGATGTTTTCAAAGTACTCGATCACCACGTTCTGTGCACCGCCGACCATGTATCGGATGCTCATCAAGGAGGATTTGACTAAGTATGACTTCTCTTCGTTGCATCACGCGACTACAGCCGGAGAGGCGCTGAACCCCGAAGTGTTCGTGCAGTTCGAAAAGGCCACCGGACTCAAGATTCACGAGGGGTTCGGACAGACCGAGACCACGTTGGCGCTGGCGAATCTTATCGGTGACCGTCTTAAGCCCGGATCTATGGGACTGCCGGTGCCCGACTACGGCATTGACCTTGTTGACGAGGACTGCAAGAGCGTTCCTCCGGGCGCGCAGGGTGAAATCGTGGTTCGTACGCCTCGGGATAACGCCCACCCGGGGATCTTTCTCGGCTACTACAAGGACGAGGAGAAGACTAACGAGGCGTGGCGGGGCGGAGTCTACCATACCGGCGATCTCGCCTGGAAGGACGAGGACGGGTACTATCACTACGTTGGACGTGCGGATGATGTGATCAAGTCGTCAGGTTACCGGATAGGCCCTGCAGAGATTGAGAACGTGATAATGGAACTTCCGTACGTGCTTGAATGCGGCGTCTCAGCTGCGCCCGACCCAGTACGAGGACAGGTCGTTAAGGCAACGATCAGACTCGTCAATGGAAAAGAACCGACTGAGGCACTTAAGAAGGAGGTGCAGGACTATGTGAAGATTCATACCGCACCCTATAAGTATCCGCGAATCGTCGTCTTCAGGGAGGATCTTCCTAAAACGATATCCGGGAAAATCCAGCGAAATAAATTATGATTACCTCTCTTATCCCACTTTTTTGAATTGATGCACGCAAAGCTGTCGAGCCGGGGGCGATTCGGCGCTGGAGCTCGCTGTGCGGGCTGCCGAATCGACTCCGGCTCTGCGGCCTTCACGTTGTGCATGAAATGAAAAT
>CAMGEN010000107.1:0-2545 GCA_946055075.1 uncultured Verrucomicrobiota bacterium
ATTATACCACAATTTCTCTGCAGTCTTTGCGCCTCGTTGCGTTAAAACCCGGCTAAATTGAAAGGTCTAAATTGAAGGGTCAAGTATGTATTGCGTCACCTGCAATGCGGACGCGGACCGTTGTGCCGTCGTTCGTTGCGACATAGCCCTGACGCATGCGAACGCTGCTGTCCGGCCGCTGCCAGAGAGCTGTATTAACGAGGAACTTACGCTCGATCTCCAGAGCCATCAGTTGTTCCCGTTCCAGACGGGCTTACATTCGCAAATGCCGTCGAGATCCGTCAGGCGCATGAGCTTTTCTCGAAGACGCGCGGTCTCCTCCTCGTCCCCACGCATCAGCGCAAACTGCAGAAGCGCCTCGGTCTTGTAGAGTTCCTGATTCTCGGTCGTTGTCTTCACAGCACGATCTCCTTCGCAAGCTCGACCTCGAGTGCCTTGGCGAGCTGATCGGGACACGACGTGCCGCCGCGACACTGGATGCCCTTTAGGAGCGGAATCAACTCCTCGACCTTGCGGCCAATAACGAGCTTTGCCACTCCCTGTGTATTGCCGGGGCAACCCCCGGCAAAAGTACACTGCGTGACAACGCCGTTCTCGACTTCGTAGTTGATCGCACGCGCACACGTGCCGCTTGTCGTAAATGTCTTCATGACAATGCCATCCCCCTAATCTTATAGGCAAACCATGCAAACGCAATTCATGAGTGTGTTCGTGAAATCACTCGGACTTCTTCTCCTCACTTGCCGAATCGGCCTTGATCGGACGGTATCCGTACTTCGTGAACGCCGTCGATTTATACACCTTCCAGAGGGGGAACACCTCGCCATTCGGCTGAACGCGGTCATTCTGGTATCCTATGGAGAGCATCTCCTCCATCGGCAACTCGTAGATTCTGCGCCCATCGACATCGACCGTAAACATCCCGTCGCGTTCGCCGAAGGAAGCGCGGAACGTATGCTCGTCACGAGAATCGATATCCCCCTTGTATGCTCGGTAAGTATTGGACATTCCATAGTTCTCGCCTTTCGCGGGGACATCCTTCTTCGACTCGTTCTCTCGAGTGAAGGCGTCAATCTGCACGTGATCACCCTTACTGTCGCGAATGAAGTGAATCGCCGGAAACGCCCAGGAGTTCGCATTGCAGGTGTAAGGTCGTGCCCAGCCCCATCCGATATGCCATTCCTTCTGGTCCGGCTTACCCTTCTCGAAGCGGATTGTGGCCTCGAACGCCTTGCCGATTCCGGGCACGCATGTCAGCGGCATATACACGCCTCGCCAGTCATTGGCCAGCCGCGCCCAGCCGTCTTTCTGCAACTTCACCCAGCCGTAATGTCCTATGGCCTCCGTCCCGTCGCGCGTCGGCATCAGGTCCACCCAGCCGCCAGCCGCCTGTTGGGCACGGATTCGCGAAAGATACTCCCGTCCGAATGCAACAGTCTTCTCCCAGGAGGAAAGCCGAGGTTCGGCCGCCATCTTCCCGTAATACGCGGCCGCGGACTCATAGCGCCCTTCCGCCAGCGCCTGCTCTGCATCGATCAACGCGATCGCGTCTTTCCGCGAGCCGATCGTCATCAGCAGATTATGATAGAAGAACTTTTCCTCACGAGCAAGTCCCGTATAACACCAGAACTGCTCGTTCTCATCGGCCTGTCCCTTCGTTTGCGCCAGACGATATGCCCGAGCCGTGTCCCAATCACCGACCAGCAGCGCGACCGTGATCCCCATCTGCCGTATTTCGTCCGCCTTGAGCCGACAGGGTTCGTCGCCCGCGGCAATATAGGCATCGAACATCCCGTAAAGCGCCTTGCGCAGCTCGGGAGTCAGTACGCGGGAATACACCTCCCTGCGATTCTCGCCTTCATTGTCGTACTCAAGCATCTCGCCGACGGCATACGCAGCCATACGATACGAGAAGGACGAAGCGGTGGTCACGTTCGTCGCCACGGACATCACGACCGACGAAAGCACCCGCGATCCGCCACCCCAGCGGGCCGTCTGGAAATGAAGGAACCCCGAAGCGTAGATGGCCGCGACATCGAGCGAATTCGAAATACCGCGATTTGCCCATTCAAACGGGTCCGAGTCATCCTTTTCGCTTCCGCAGCTCCGTCCGAACAGATCCGCCAGCATCATCGGCGCCCGTGCCTTCTCGGGACGCTCCGCGTACGCCGCCCTGAGTTCGCGCTCGGCGGTTTCGTTGTTCGCCGTCCATCCCTTCCAGCCTTCTTCCGTAACCTCGTGCGCCCAGCCGGAGCCGCGGGAGGCGAAGGCCGCATCCTTGCAGGCGGCCGCACGCTGACAATGTTCAAGATAGGAATTTCCAAGCTTCGCGCCCGCACCGACTGGAAGTCCACCGTCAATGTCCAGCCATTCTGCGATTCGCGGATCCGATGCCGACAGTAGCGGAATCGCGTTTGTGAACGCCGCATCGAACAGCACGTAGGCGTCCTTGACAAGCCTCTCGGGCTTATGCTGTGGATAACGCGAGTGCTGTTTCTTGATATTCCGATACGCCGCACGCGCCAGAAGCAACCGCAGTAGCGGA